>JAMFST010000373.1 GCA_026225435.1 Labilithrix luteola | reverse complement strand
GGCTCGCCGCCTCCGCCTTGCGCCAGGCGGTGAGCTTCGCTTGCCGCCCCCGCTCCGCGCGCGCCTCGTCGGCCGGCACCCGCGGCCGCTCGAACCAGTGCTCCTCGTCGGCGGGGATCTTCCCGGCGTGCTTGCCGCGCGTCACCGCTTGCAGGATGGCGCCGCCGAGCCGCCCGGCCTCGACCCCCAGCCCGCGCATGCGCGACAGCTCCAGCATGCTCGAAGGGCGCGTCGAAGCCAGCGCCAGGATCGTCTCGTTCCCCAGCACGCGATACGGCGGCACGTTGCGCGCGCGCGCCTCGTTCTCCCGCAGCTCGGCGAGCTCGCGCACGATGGCGAGCTCGGTGTCCCGCCGCCGCCCGCCGCCGCTCCCGCCCAGCAGCTTGTCGACCCCCTTCACGCGCACGAAGGGCGGCCGCAGATCCGGCTCGCGCACGCTCTCGTCGGCCGTCTCCAGCCGGTAGGCGATCTCCTCGTCCACCTCGGCCAGGATCCCGCGCGTCTCCGCCTCGCCGCGCAGCTTGTCGTCGAGGTCGAAGAGATGCTCCACGTCACCGGCGAGGTAATCGAGCTGCTCCGGCTGCAGCGGCCGGGTGCGCCAGTCGTGCGTCTGCAGCGACTTGTCCACCGTCAGCCCGAGCTCCGAGAGCAAGAGCGTCCCGAGCCCCGTCGCCTTGCGCCCGAGCAGCGACGCGGTGATGGCGGTGTCGTGGCAGTTCCCCAGCGGCACGCCGTGCTCGCCGAGCAGCCGCGCGTCGAAGCCGAGGTCGTGGAGGATCTTGATCGGCCCGTCCGGCCCGAGCAGCTTCACCAGCGGCTCGAGCGGCGGTCTGGCCGATTCTCGCGAGGTCGTGCCGGACAGCCGCAGCGTGTCGAGGACGAACACGTCGCGCGCCGTCGCCAGCTGCACCACGCACAACCCCGCGCGGTAGGCGAACAGGCCGTCCGACTCCACGTCGAGCCCGATACGTTCCTCGCCGACCGCCTCGTCCACCATCCGCCCGAGCGCCTCGGGCGTATCGACCAGGATCCTCACGTGCGTCGCCGGCCCCGCTGGGCGCGCGGGCGCGTCGCGAGCACCACGAGCCCGGCGGCCAGGCCGATCACCGCCCCGTCTCCGCGCTGACCGCGCTCGCCACCGCTGCCTCCAACGGAGCAGCCGCTGCTGGCGTCGCAGGTGGTGGTGAAGCCGTGGCGCGGCGTCGGATCGCAGGCGTCCTGCGGCACGATGCCGATGCCGGTGTTGCGCGTGCCGTTGGGCGGGTAGATGTCGCAGATCCCGTCGAGGTCGTCGAAGGTCAAGTGGCGCAGCGTGGTCTGCCCCGGATCGTAGTGGGCGAACATGGTCGCGTGATCGTCGGTCGAGTGCGCCATGCCGAGGAAGTGCCCCGTCTCGTGGGTGACGATGCTCTGGAAGTCGTAGCCGTCCGCGGGCACCGGATCCTGCAGCGTCACCTTCTGCTGCGCGGTGTTGATCTCCATGTCGGCGTCGTACAATTCTCCGGTGTCCGGGTTGAACACCACGGTGGTCAGCGCCAGCGTGTTGTTCGAGTCGTTGTGCGGCCAGACCGAGTCACGGAAGAGAATCACGTGCTGGTTCGGCCCCGTCGCCGAGTAGCCGACGGTGTCGCAGGCGACCGGCCCCTCGTCGCGGACGTCGATGCTCACGCGGGCGATCTGCCCGTTGTTGTCCACGTCGCCGGCGTCCACCGTGTCGTCGCCGCTCGTCTGGTCGGCGCCGTCGGTGGTGCAGGTGGCCGACGTCCACTTGCTGAACGCCAGGCTGATGGCGTCCTTGGCGTCGTCGTAGGAGACCTGCTTGCTCGCGTCTTGCTGGATGCTGTACCCGACGCAGGCGTTCTTCCAGTAGAGCGGCAGCCCCTCCGTCCAGCAGGAGACCGTCGGATCGTAGTCGGCGGGAACGCCCACGGTGGTGGTGCGGCAGTAGGCGTGCGCGCGTCCGCCGCTCAGCAGGATCCCCACGACGACGGCCAGCGCGGCGGCGGCGCCGACGAGGTCAGTGCGTGCCATGAGTCGCCTGGGGAGCGGCCGGATGGTAGGTCGCCCATTCGTGGGCGATGTCCTGCGCCACGTCGTCGATCTCGCGGTTGTGGAGCGCCTCGCCGGCCAGCCGGACGTTGGGGCTCGAGAGGCTCGCCGCCGTGGAGCTGGCGCTGGTCGACCCGGTGTCGGCCATGGCGCTGCTCTTCGGCTTCAAGGTCACGCCGGTGGTGGCGCTGCGGATGACCCGCGCCCGTCCGGTCGGTGCGTCGATGACCACGGGGAACTGCCCCTGACCGCGCGCCGTCACCTCGTACAACCCCGGCACCGGGGTGGTCCCGTTCATCGCCGGCAGCAGGAACACCAGGCTCGACTTGCCGACCGCCAGCGCCGGTTCCCCGTCCACGTGCATCCCGATGTGCTCGACGATGCCGCCTTCGCTCCGGATCCACGCGTCCGCGCCGGTGGCGATGTCCCCGGCGATGGGCCGGTCGACCTTGACGTGCGTGTACGTGAAGATCCGCTGCCCCTCGTACCCGTTCTTGCTCTCGGTCGCGGTCACGATGGCGACGGCGGTGGACGTCTGCACCAGCCCCGCCACGCTCACCGCGATGGACACCGACGCTTCTGCGCGCGGCGCGGAACTCACGGGTATTATCAAGCAAAAGAGGAGCGCGAGGCCGGGGCGCTTCATCGCCCAGACGCTAGCATTGCCGCCCTCGGCC
>JAMFST010000372.1 GCA_026225435.1 Labilithrix luteola | reverse complement strand
TCCCGAAGTCGGTGCTGGGCACGTTCGGGAGCTTTTCGCCGATGCACCCGGAGATGAAGACCGGCAGCGTGAGCGTGGTCGTCTGCTTGGAGACGGTGGTGACCGACGTGCCGATGCTGTTGACGGCGACGCTGTGAACGCCCGCCGCGAGGGGCGTGCTGCTGCCGAGCGTGACCGGCAGCCCATCGACGAAGAGTGTCGGGACCGCCGTGAGCACCGCCTCGCACGTCGAGCCGGGCAGGCACGCGTTGGCCGGCAGCTGTAGGATGAGCGTCGAGTCGGTCTCGCTGCCGACCGGGGTGATGGTCAGCTCGGAGCTCGCGCCCCCCGAGGAATCGGCGGGCGACGAGCACGCAGCGAGGAGAGCGAGAGCCGCGAAACCGGTGAGCTGGCGCATGATGGGCGCGGTTTGCCACCCCACCCCACCTCTGTCGAGCAACTTTGTCTCGGAATCGTCTCAGGGCTTCAGGGCATTCAAGATTTCCGCCCACACTGCAGCGGGGACGCTGCTGCGCGGCAGCATGTGGCCGGCCGCGACCGGTACGTCGTGCACCTGCTGCACGCCGCGACCGAGGTCGGCGAGGTCGATGAACTCGTCCCCTTCGATGAGCGCCTTCTGCCCCTCGGCGGTCGCGACCTTGGCGATCT
Source organism: Labilithrix luteola (assembly GCA_026225435.1). Classification (GTDB taxonomy): domain Bacteria; phylum Myxococcota_A; class Polyangia; order Polyangiales; family Polyangiaceae; genus JAMFST01. Next base: position 923 of record JAMFST010000372.1, on the reverse strand, counting down.
GGTCGTCGCCTATCAGGTCGAGGATGCGCGCGCGTAGCTTGGTGTGATCGGTCTCGATGCTCATGGTCGTTTCTCTTACTAGGGTATGACACGCGCATGGCTTCCGATTCGGGTACCGACGCATCCCTCGAAGTGCCGCTCGCGCCCGAGGAGCGCGCCGATCGCGACGGAGCGAGGGAGCCTTCTCCGGTCGGGTCCGCTCGCAGCGAGCGGCTCGCGCTCGCGTGGCTCGCCGGTGCCGCGGTGCTGGTGGTCGTGCGCCTGCTGCTCCCCGTCGGTCTCGGCATCCTGCTCGGAGCGCTCACCGCGTTCACCGTCGAACCGCTCTATGCGCGCCTGCAGAAGCGAACCAAGAGCGAAGGCGCCGCCGCGCTGATCCTGGTGGTGGGCACCGCGCTGGTGCTCCTCGGGACGCTCGCGGCGTTGCTCTCGCTCTTCGTCGACAAGGGGGTCGGCTTCGGCGCCCGCCTGGTGACCGCGTTCGCGCCCGACGGCGAGGGGACCCAGGAGCTCGCCTCGGTGACCAAACACCTCGCGCGCTTCGGGGTGAACCACGACATGCTCCTGGAAAAGGCGCGCGAAGGTGCGGCCAACGTCGCATCGCACGCGGCCGAGGCGGCGGGCAGCGTGGCGCAGATCTTCGGCGAAGGGGCGCTCGCGCTCTTCTTTCTGCTGCTCACGATGCACCTGTTCCTGCGCACCTGGAACCAGATGCTGCCGCGCGCGCAGTCGGTGTTTCCGCTGCGCCCCGACTACACGCGCGCGCTCTTCGAGGAGTTTCGCAAGGTGGGGCGCACCACGCTGCAGGGCACGGTCGTCACCGGCATCGCGCAGGGGGTGCTCGCGGGGATCGGCTACGCCATCGCCGGCATTCCCGACGCGCTCTTCTTCGGCGCGATCACCGCGGTCGCCTCGCTCATCCC
>JAMFST010000371.1 GCA_026225435.1 Labilithrix luteola | reverse complement strand
GCCGGTCCAGGTCACCGAGGTGCTCGTGCCCGAGCCGGGGCCGGGGGAGATCCGGGTGAAGACCGCGCTCTCGGCCATTCACAACCACGATCTGTGGACCGTCCGCGGCGCCTACGGAGTGAAGCCCAAGCTGCCGGCGGTCGGCGGCAGCGCGGCGTGCGGTGTCGTCGACGCGCTCGGCGAAGGCGTCACGAACCTGAAAGTCGGTCAGCGCGTGGCCGGCTTCGCCACCGCCGGCGCCTGGGCCGAGTACTTCCTCACGTCCGCGGCGGCTGCCATCCCGCTCCCCGACGCGATCACCGACGAGCAGGGCTGCCAGCTGGTGGCGATGCCGCTGAGCGCGATGGCGCTGCTCCGCACGTACAAGGTGGAGGCCAACCAGCTCCTCATCCAGAACACGGCCAACGGCGCCGTCGGCAAGACGCTCGCCGTCCTCGCCAAGCAGGACGGAATCCGCGTCATCCATCTGGTGCGCAACGACAACGGCGTGCGCGAGCTCGAGGAGCTCGGGATCACCGACGTGGTGTCCACCGCCGCCGAGGGCTGGAAGAAGAAGGTGCGCAGCCTCGCCGGCGACGCGAAGATCGTCTACGGGATCGACTCCATCGGCGGCAAGCCCGCGGGCGACATGCTCTCGGTCCTGTCCGACGACGGCGCGCTGGTGGTGTTCGGCTCGATGAGCGGCGAGCCGATGGAGATCGACAGCGGCGAGATCATCTTCCGCCGCAAGCGGGTCGAGGGCTTCTGGATGACGTCGCTGCGCGGGAAGATCTCCGGTGCGGAGATGGCCAGCATGGTCACCGATCTGGTGACGAAGGTGGCCATCGGCGCGCTCAAGCTCCCCGTCGCGGCCACGTTCGATCTCGCGCAGTGCGCCGAGGCAGCGAGCGCGAGCGTCCGCGAGGCGCGCAACGGGAAGGTCGCACTTCGCGGCTGACCGCGGATCTTTCTTCGCCTGAGGTGGACACTTCTGTCCGACCTCGCGAGTAGGGCTCCCGAAGGCGCGTCCGTGAAGGGCGCGCCGCGAGGGAGATCTTAACTCATGAGAATGCGGAATCTCGTTGCGCTGGGCGCCGGTATTGGACTGTTGACGGGCGGCCTCGCGCTCACCGCGTGCAGCGGTGACGACGACGATGACATCACGCCGGGCGCGGACGCAGGCGCGGACGCGACCAAGGCGGACAGCGGAACGGGCACGCCCGACAGCGGCGCCACTGTCGACGGCGCCGCCGACACCAGCACCGACGGCGCCGCCGACGCGGGCGTCGCCAGCAACGTGCTGTACATCATGAGCAACGACCCCACCTCGGGGAAGAACGCCGTCTTCGCGTACAAGCGCAGCACCACCGACGGCAGCCTCACGGCCATCACCGGCAGCCCGTTCGCCACCGGCGGCACCGGCATCGGCAACCCGGGCCAGGCGCTCGGCCCGGACGACAGCGACTACCAGCTGATCGCCAGCGCCGATCACAAGTACCTGTTCGCGGCCAACGGCGGCAGCGACAACATCAGCGTCTTCACCATCGACGCCGACGGGACGCTCACCGCGGTCACCGGCTCCCCCTTCGCCAGCGGCGGCACCGCCCCGGTCAGCCTCGCGCTGGTCGGCTCGAACCTCCTGGTGACCAACCAGGACTACGATCTCGGTCGTGCCCTCACCGGCGTGAACGCGAACTTCGCCACGCTCGCCGTCGCGTCCACCGGGGCGCTCAGCGCGGCCACCGGCGTCACCGCGACCCCCACCGGCATCGTCGCCACGGGGCTCTACCCGACCGCCGACGGCACCCTCGCCTTCGGGAACAACTTCACCTTCTCGGCCGCCACGGCGACCCCGGGGCTGCTCTCGTTCAGCCTCGCCACCAGCGGCGCGCTCACGGCCAACGCCGGCAGCCCGTACTCGATCCCCAGCGACACCAACAGCCCGGACGCCGCCGTGCAGGCGGACCAGCTGGTGCTCGGGATGGCGCTCAACCCGCTCAACAAGGTCCTGTACGTGAACTACGTCATTCGTGGCGAGGTCAGCGCCTGGACGTACACCGCGGCTGGCGCGCTCACGAACGTCGGCTCGGCGAAGGTCAGCGGCGGCGCCCCTTGCTGGGTCCGCGTGAGCTCGGACGGCAACTTCGTCTACGCCACCGACACCGCGACCGATCAGGTCTCGGTTCTCAGCGCCACGAGCAACGGCACCGTGCTGAGCGAGATCCAGGTGCTCACCCTCTCGGGCGCGGGCCCCACCCTGGTGGACGCGGGCGGCAACACCGGCCACACATCGAGCGAGGCCTACGACGAGGAGCTCTCCCCGGACGGGAAGTACCTCTACGTCGAGAGCGAGCGCCTCAGCAACGACGCGACGTACACCGAAGGAAACCTGATCCACGTCCTCGTGCGCGACACGACGACGGGCATGCTCACCGAGTCGTCGGCCGCCCTCGCCCTCGACCCCGATGCGGGCGTGCCGATCACCGCCCGCTCCGAGGGACTCGTCGTCTTCTGATCGAGCCTCAGGTCTTCAAGACCAAGAGCCGCGTCTCCACCATGTCCTCGATGGCCCAGCGGATTCCTTCGCGTCCTGCGCCGGAGCCTTTGACGCCACCGTAGGGCATGTTGTCGACGCGGAAGCTGGGTACGTCGCCGACCACCACGCCGCCGACCTCGAGCTCGTCCCACGCCTGCATGGTGTGACCGAGGTCGCTGGTGAACACGCCCGCCTGCAGCCCGTACTGCGAGCTGTTGGCGATCTTCAGCGCCTCGTCGAAGCTGGCGAACGGCTGGAGCACGACGACCGGCCCGAACGCCTCCTCCTCGACGATGGGCTCGCCGGCCGGCACGCCTTCGAGCACCGTCGCCTCGAGCATCGAGCCCTTGCGTCCGCCGCCGGTGAGCACGCGCGCGCCGTGCTCCTTCGCCTGGGTGATCCAGCCTTGCAACCGGCTCGCGGCCGGCTCGTCGATCATCGGACCGAGGAAGGTGCTCTCGTCCTTGGGATCGCCGGCGACCAGCGCGGCGACCTTGGCGACGAGCTGCTCGCGCAGCGCCACGTACAGCTCCTCGTGCACGAGGATGCGCTGCACCGAGATGCAGCTCTGTCCTGACTGGTAGAAGCCGCCGAACACGAGGCGGTCGACCACGTGATCGAGCTTCGGCCCCTGGTCTCCGTCGACGATGCAGGCCGCGTTCCCTCCGAGCTCGAGGACCACCTTCTTCGCACCGGCGCGCCGCTTCAGATCCCAGCCGACCTTGCCCGAGCCGGTGAACGACAGGAGCTTGAGCCGCGGATCCTCGATGAAGGGCGCGACGTCCGCGAGGAGACAGGGGACGACGCTGAAGGCGCCTTCCGGCAACCTGGTCTCGGCCAGCACCTCGCCCATGATGAGCGCGCCGATGGGCGTGCGCTCCGACGGCTTGAGCACGAAGGGGCAACCCGCGGCGATCGCCGGCGCCACCTTGTGGGCCACCAGGTTGAGCGGGAAGTTGAACGGCGTCATCAGCGACACCGCGCCGACCGGCACCTTCTTGGTGAAGCCGCGGTAGCCGTCGGCGCGCGGCGAGATGTTCAGCGTCATCGTCTCGCCGTCGATGCGCATGGTCTCCTCGGCGGCGACCTTGAACGTGTCGATGAGCCGCGCCACCTCGCCGCGGCTGTCCTTGATCGGCTTGCCCGCCTCGACGGCGAGCGCGAAGGCCAGCTCCTCGGCGCGCTCGGTGAAGCGCTTCACGCAGTGCTCGAGGATCTCCCGGCGCGCGTAAGGCGGGAGCTTGCGCATCGGCCCCTCGGCAGCGACGGCGGAGGCGATGGCGCGCTCGATGGTCGCCTTGTCGGCGAGGGCGACGCGGGTAGCGACGTCACCGGAGAACTTGTCGGTGACGACCAGCGCTTCGTTGGGCTGCTCCGCCTTGTTGGCGACGTAGAGCGGGTAACGGGGGGCGAGGTTCTTCATGTGAGGTCTCCCAGCAGATCAACGTTCGCGGAATAGTCGATGGGAAGGTCGATGACGTGCACGCCGCCCTTGGCGGATGCTGCCAGCGTGGCGGCGAATTCTTCCGGCGAGGTCGGCCGGTGGCCGGTGGCGCCGAAGGCCTGGGCGAGCATGACGAAGTCCGGATTGCCGAGCTGCATGCCGTACTCGGGGAGCCCCATGTCCGCCTGCTTCTGGCGGATCATCCCGTAGCCGTCGTCGCGGACGATGACCACCGTGAGGTCGAGGCCGAGGCGCACCGCCGTCTCCAGGTCCTGCCCGCCCATGAGGAAGCCGCCGTCGCCGCAGACCGCGAGCACGCGCTTCTCCGGGTGGAGCAGCTTGGCGGCGATGGCCGAGGGGAGGCCGGCGCCCATGGTGGCGAGGGCGTTGTCGAGGAGCAGTGTGTTGGGCGCGCGGCAGCGGTAGTGGCGGGCGAACCACAATTTGTACATCCCGTTGTCGAGGCAGACGATGCCGCTGTCGGGCATGGCGCGGCGCACCTCGGCCACCAGGCGCGCCGGGTGGATGGGGAAGCGGGGGTCGCCCTCGTTGCGGGCGAGGTGGCGGAGCAGGCCATCGCGCAGGTCGTGCGTGGGGGCGAAGTCCCAGTGGCGCTGCGGGGTGATCCCCTCGGCGAGCCGCCAGGCGGTGTTGGCGATGTCGCCGACCACCTCGAGCTCGGGGTAATAGACCGGGTCGATCTCCGCGGAGCTGAAGTCCACGTGGATGATCGAGCGGCGCCCGTCGCCCATGAGGAACGGCGGCTTCTCGACGACGTCGTGGCCGACGACGATCACCAGGTCCGACGCGTCGACCGCGCGGTGGACGAAGTCACCGGCGGAGTGCGCGGCGGTGCCGATCCAGCCGGGCTCCGTCTCGTCGAGGACGCCCTTGCCCATCTGCGTGCTGAAGAAGGGGATGCCGGTGCGCTCGGCGAAGGCGCGGAGCATCGGCGCGGTCGCCTTGCGATTGGCACCGGCGCCGATCATCAGCAGCGGTCGCTTGGCCGCCTGGATGCGGTCGATGGCGCGGGCCAGCATGTGCTCGTCGGCGATCGGGCGCCGCCCCTCGGTGCGGGGGATGGGGGCGCCGTGCGCCGTCTCGCGGGCGATGTCCTCGGCGAGCTCCAGGTGCACCGCCCCGGGGCGCTCCTCCTCGGCCAGGCGGAGCCCTTCGCGCACGCGCGCCGGGATGGCGCCGGCGGACATGAGCGAGCGGGTGCTCTTGGTGAGCGGCCGCATCATCCCGACCACATCGACGATCTGGAAGTGCCCCTGCTTGCTCGTCTTGATCGGCTTCTGCCCGGTGATCATCATCATCGGCATCGCGCCGAGGTTGGCGTAGGCCGCCGCGGTCACCAGGTTGGTCGCGCCCGGGCCGAGGGTGGACAGCGCCACGCCAGCTCGGCCGGTGAGCCGCCCCACGGTCGCCGCCATGAAGCCCGCGGCCTGCTCGTGCCGGGTCACGACGAGGCGGATGCTCGAGGTCCGGAGCGCCTCGAGGAAATCGAGGTTCTCTTCCCCGGGGACGCCGAACACGTGGCGCACCCCCTCGGCTTCGAGAGCCTCCACGAAGAGCTGCGCGCCGGTCTTGGTTTCGGTCATGACGTCACGATAAGTCCGACGCGATCATTGGTCCAAGCGCTCCTTCGAATCGTCACGATAGGTGCCACCTATGAGACGATCGGCCCATGGAGCTCCGCCACCTGCGCTATTTCACCGCCGTCGCCAGCGCGCTGCACTTCGGCCGCGCCGCGCAGCGCCTGCACGTGTCGCAGCCGACGCTGTCGCAGCAGATCAAGAGCCTCGAGGACGAGCTGGGGACGCCGCTCTTCGAGCGCGATCCGCGCGGCGTGCGGCTGACGCAGGCGGGCGAGGTCTTCCTCACGCATGCCTCGCGCGCGCTGGAGGACGTCGGCGCCGGCACGCGAGCGGTGGGGGCGCTGCGCGGTCTGACCACCGGCGTGCTGCGCGTCGGCTACCTCCCCAGCTTGCGCGGTCTGGTGGTGCCGGCGCTGGCGGCCGTGCTGCGCAAGTCGCCGGGGGTGCGGGTGACGGCGCGGGAAGGGGTCGTGCGCGGGATCGAGCGACGCGTGGCCGACGGCAAGCTCGACATCGGGGTGGCGCTCGCCTCGACGCGCCTCCCCGGGCTCGAGTCGGAGGCGATCTTCGAGAGCCGCCTGTGGCTGGTGGTGAACAAGCGACATCCGCTGGCGCAGGCGCCGCGGGCGACCCCGCAGATGCTCGCCGGCGAGTCGTTCGCGCTGCTCGCGCGCGGTCTACGCGGTCGCACGCTGGCCGACGGGTGGCTCGCCAGCACCGGCTTCTCGCCGCACATCATCCTCGAGTCGGACGCGGTGGGCGCGGTGCTCGCCATGGTCCGCGGCGGGCTGGCGGTGACCTTGCTGCCGGAGCCGCGCTTCGCCGAGGCGGAGAGTCTTCCCGTGGTCGCGCTGTCGCCGGCGCCGCCCTCGCAGCTGACCGCGCTGGTGTGGCGCCAGGGGAGCGTGCTCGCGCCGGCGAGCCTGGCCTTCGCCGAGGAGATCCGCGCGCGCGCGAAGGGGGCAGCCGAGACCGCCTGAGCCCCGTCCGCATCATTTGCCGCAACCTCTCGACCAACCGGCCGAAACGAGGGCATGCGCTCCGCTGAAGATCCCGCCGCCACCGTCCGCTATCCCGTCTTCGCCGCGTCCGGGAGCGGGAGCAGCAGCGGGGGCGGTGCAGGGGGCGGCAGCGCGCCGCCGCCGAGCGGAGAGCACGCCATCGCCGAGGTCCTGGCCAGGCGCCTCGGCATGAGGCTGCAGGGCGACCCCGCGCTCAACGTCCTCTTCGCCAGCGCCGAGCAGCGTCAGCACGTCGGCATGACCGGCTCGCCGTACCTCCGTCGCGCCGCCTTCTCCAGCATCTCGTGGGGGCCGCGCGATCCCACGCCGGCGCTGTGGGTCGCCACCAGCAGCGACGTCCCCGACTTCGAGGTGACGGCGCGCGACGCCGCTCCGCACCTGCGCACCGAGCCGCTGCTCGTGCTCGGCCGCGGCTACCTCGAGGCGCGCACGGGCGATCCGGCGCTCGACCGCCACTTTCGCGTGGTCACCACCTCACCGCGCTTCGTCCCGCTCCTCCGCCCCGCGCTCGCGCGTCTCGCCGGCGAGAGCTTCGTGCACCTCTTCTCCTCGCAGCGGGCGCCCGGGCTGATCGCCTCGCTCACCGACGGCGCCGGCTTGCCCGCCGTGCTCCGCGCGGCCGAGGATCACCTGTACGCCCTCGAGCTGCTCGCCTGCGCAGTCGAAGGGCGCCAGCCGCCGGCGATGCGCGCCGCTTCGTCAGCTCCGTAGTCCGTACGTCCGCGTCCCGTCGAAGCCGGTCCCCGGTCCGTTGATCGGCGGG
>JAMFST010000370.1 GCA_026225435.1 Labilithrix luteola | reverse complement strand
GTTGCTCGCCTTGCGGAGGCCGACGCTCTCGGAGACGTCGGCGTAGCTGACGCCGTTGTAGCCGCGCGCCATGATGAGCTGGCGCGCGGCGCCGACGATCCGCTCCTCGGTGGTGGTCATCACGGTCATGGGCTCTCCCTTCCTATGAGTAGATAGGGACTCGCGAGCGATCCCGCCATCTTTCCAGGCGCAGGTATATTTACGGAAACTAAGTTTCCTGCCAACTAGTAGGTAGGCTGCGCGACCTCACGATGAGGCCGCCGTTCCAAGGAGCGCAGTCATGTCGTCTTCACAGCCCGTCGGTTCGTCGGTCTCGCTGCACCCGTTCTTCTTCCTTCGCGCCGCGGTGGCCTTCGCCTGGGTGGGGCTGGCCGTCGTTGCGGGGGCAAGCGCTCCGTGGGCCGGCTCGGTGCTGCTCGCCGTGTACATGGGGTGGGACGCGCTCGCGAACGTGCTCGACGCGCGCCGCACCGGCTCGGCGATGGCCAGCGGGCAGCGGGTCAACGCCGCGGTGAGCACCGTTGCCGCGCTTGTCGCGCTCGTCGGCCTCGCGGCCGGGTTCACCGTCTCGGTGGTGGCGTTCGGTCTGTGGGCCTTCGCGGCCGGCGCACTGCAGCTCCTCGTCGCCTGGCGCCGTCGCCGCGCGATGAGCGGACAGTGGTTCCTCGTGGTGAGCGGCGCGCAGTCGGCGCTGGCCGGGATCGCCTTCACCGTGAAGGGGCTCACCGGGCCGACCACCCTCAAGGACCTCGTCGGCTACGCGGCGTTCGGCGGGACGTACTTCGCGCTCGCGGCCATCGTGACCCTGGTGCGCAGCCACCGGCACACGTCGTCGGCGACGGCCTGAGCAGGTCAGAACGTGGCGGTGAACAGCGGCGTCGAGGATGGTGCAGGAAGCCGCACCGCGGCCGCTGCTGCCGGTGGACCGTAGCTCGGCAGCGGCGCGGGAGGCGGAGGCGGGGGCGCGGCAGCCGACGGCGGCTCTTGCTTCACCGAGGTGCTCGTGTGGAGCGTCAGCCCGACGATGAGCATGGCGGCGCCCGCGACGACGCCGCCGACACCGACGCCGAGAGCGGCGCTCGAGTCGCCGCCGGTGGTCGCGTTGGCGACGATCACGTCCACCGCGGTCACCAGGCCGCCGATGCCGAGGATGATGCTGCCGCTGACGATCAACCCGGTGCCGGCGCGCCGCTGGGCGTTCGAGGTGGGAGAGACGTCGAGGATGGCCGGCTGGTCGCGCCCCTTGAGGCGGAAGCCGTCCGACTCCGACGTGTCCGGCCCTGCGACCCGGTAGAGACCCGAGGTCGGCAGCGGGCGGTCACACGGGGCGTCGCACACCCGGCGCCAGGCGTCGTCGTCCACGTCGTCGGTCCGGTCGCCACGCAGCGGCTGCATCTCCAGCGAGAGCCCGTCCGCTCCGTTCAAATGGACAGGCACCATCGGCACCGATTCCGGGATGTGCCCGGCGGCGGGCAAGGGGAACGGCGAGCTCGGCACCTGAGCGTGGGCGAGGCGGGGCGGGAGCAAGAGGACGACGGCCGCGGTGGCGGCGACGACGGAAGGGCGAAGCATGGATGGGCTCACCGAATCACAAAGTGAACGCATCAGCCAGTGCCGACGACGTGCGTTCAGTCCGGTCCGACGACCTGCATCACCTCGTGCGGTCATGGGGCGGGGCTGACTTCGACCGGCGAACCGCTCTATCGTCCCGGTCATGGCGACGTCGCGTGAACCGGGAGCCGGCCTCCTCGTCGAGCGCGGAGCCGATCTGGCGACGCGCGAGCGCATGCACCAGGAGCCGGCGATGCTCCTGCCGCTGCGCCGCTCGGCGGTGACCTTCCGCTCGGGGAGCACCGAGGAGCGGCTCGATCGCTCGCGCTTCGTCGTCGTGCCGCCGCGCCTGCGCTACACGCTGAGCGCGGAGTCGACCGCGCCCGACGTGGCGACGATCATCTTCCTCGCCGGCGGCTGGGAGCTGGCCGAGCGCGAGTACCG
>JAMFST010000031.1 GCA_026225435.1 Labilithrix luteola | reverse complement strand
CGGCATCATGGGCGCGGGTAACCAGGATCCGAACCTGCGCGGCGTCTTCTCCGCCTTCACCGCCAACGATCCGCAGATCGTCCTCGAGGTGGATCGCGACAAGGCCAAGGCGCTCGGCGTCACCCTCGACGAGGTGTTCGCCACCCTGCAGATCTACATGGGCTCGGCCTACGTGAACGACTTCGTCTTCGGGACGCGCACGTACCGCGTGTACGTCCAGGCGGACAAGCAGTTCCGCGCGCGGCCGACCGACCTCACCAGCTTCTACGCGCGCTCCACCAACGGGCAGATGGTGCCGCTGGGCGAGCTGATCAAGGTGATCAACACCGCCACCGCGCAGAGCATCAACCACTACAACCTGTTCCGCTCCACCGAGATCCAGGGCTCCCCTGCCCCGGGCCTCAGCTCCGGGCAGGCGCTCCTCGAGATGGAGAAGATCGCCAAGGCGAACCTGCCGCCGGGCTTCTCCTTCGAGTGGTCGGGCCTGTCGCTCGAGCAGCTCGAGTCGGGGGGGCAGACGATCTACATCTTCGCGCTCGGCATCGTCTTCGTCTTCCTGGTGCTCGCCGCGCAGTACGAGAGCTTCGTCCTGCCGCTCATCATCATCCTCTCGGTCCCGGTCGCCATGCTCGGGGCCCTGCTCTTCCAGCTCGCCCGCGGCTACTCCAACGACGTGTTCTGCCAGGTCGGGCTCGTCATGCTCATCGGCATGTCGAGCAAGAACGCCATCCTCATCGTGGAGTTCGCCCGCGAGCTGCGCGAGACCGGCAAGTCGGTGATCGAGTCGGCGCTCGAGGCGGCCGAGACCCGCCTTCGCCCCATCCTCATGACCTCGGTCGCCTTCCTCCTCGGCGTCGTGCCGCTGCTCATCGCCACCGGCGCGGGCTCGGTCGGCCGCCGCTCGCTGGGCACCACGGTGTTCGGCGGGATGCTCATCTCCACGGTGCTCAACCTGTTCTTCATCCCCGTCATGTACATCCTGATCGAGACGCTCCGCGAGCGCGGCGGCGGTGTGGACCCCGAGCACCACGAAGGCGGCAAGCCGGCGATCGCGGCCGAGACCGAGGGGCGCTCGTGAGGCGCTCGGCTCGTCTGCTCGCCGCGGTCACCGCCTGCGCGTTGCTCCTTCCGGCGGCGCGCGAGGCGGCGACGCAAGACGTCAACGCCAGCGCTCCGGGCGCGCCCGTTCCCAAGGCACCGCTCGCCAAGCCGACAGCGGGCAACACCGGCAAGCCGGTGAAGGGCGGCAAGAAGTCGCCGCTGGCGAACAGCGCGGCCGACACCACCACCGACCAGGCGCAGGCCGGCGACGACACGTTGCCGCCTCCGCCCAAGGTGGAGGATCGGATGCTCGAACCGCTGCCGCCGCCGCATCGGCTGGTCGCCACCTGGGAGGACGTGCTCGACCTGGTGCGCGCCCGCTCGACCGATCTGCGCATCGCCTTCGACGAGGTCGAGAAGGCCGAGGGGCAGTCGCGCATCGCGCTCGCCGGCGCGCTCACGCAGCTCAATGGCACCGGCAGCCTGACGCACAACTTCCTCCAGGGGACGTACCCGATCAGCGCGACGTCCAGCCTGTCGTACCCGACGAAGGACGTCGCCGCCGCGCAGCTCGGGCTGATCCAGCCGGTCATCGCGCCGCGTGCCTGGTACGCCATCGGCACCGCGCACCGTGCCGCAGACGCCGCGCGCATGTCGCTCGAGGACCGCAAGCGAATCCTGGCCACCAACGTGGCGGGCGCGCTGGTGGCGGAGATCGCCGCCGAGCGGATCGCCGAGCTGAATCGCGTCGGTCTGCGGCAGGCGCTCGAGCGGCTGCAGCTGGCCCATCGCCGCGAGGATCTCGGCTCGGGGACGAAGCTCGACGTGGTTCGCGCCGAGCAAGACGTGGACACCGCCCGCGCGTCGCTGGTGACGGGCGACGAATCAGCGCGCCAAGATCGAGAGGCGCTCGGTCTCGCGCTCGGCCTCCCCGAGCAGGTGGGCGCGGCGCCCGGCCTGAACATCGACGGCCTGGTGAACGACACGGGCACCGGCTGCAAGCTGGTCACGACGGTCGACGGCCGCGCGGATCTGCGCTCGCTGCACACGCAGGTGGACGTCGCCGCGCGCGGGGTGAAGGACGTCTGGTACCAGTTCTCCCCGTCGGTGAACCTGCAGTCGACGCTGAGCTACTCGAACGACGCGCTCGCCATCCCCAACACGACCTGGAACATCCAGGGCGTGCTGACCGTCCCGCTGTGGGACGGCGGCGCGCGGTACGGGGAGCTACGCCAGGCGAAGGCGCAGAAGGACGAAGCGGAGCAGAACCTGATCGCCGCGCGGCGCAACGTGATCATCCAGATCGAGCAGGCGCGGCGCAACGTGAGCGTGGCGGAAGATTCGCGGAAGGTCGCCGTGGACGGCGAGACGCATGCGCAGCAGGTGGACCACATGACGCAGGTGGGGTTCTTGACTGGGCAGGGGACCAGCTTGGATCTCGTGATTTCTGCGGCGGGGTTGCGGCAGGCGCAGATCAATCGGGCGCTGCGGGATTTCGATCTGGTGCGGGCGCGGATCGATGCGTTGCTGGCGTTGGCGGATTGTCAGTGGTGAGGTGAGCGGAGGGAACGTCGCGGGCTGCGGGGGCGCTGCGCTCCGTGCTCGCTTCGCTCCGCG
>JAMFST010000369.1 GCA_026225435.1 Labilithrix luteola | reverse complement strand
TTGCCGGCGCCGGCGCCATCCCCCTCCGGCTTCTTCGGCTCGGCGGGCGCCGCTTCGGGGAGAAATCCGGTCCCCTTGTCGGGAAACATGTCGGCGCCGACCGCCTTGGAGAACGCTTCCGAGAAGCGCCCCACCTTCTTCGAGTCGACCTGCGAGACGGCGAACATGACGACGAAGAACGCGAACAGGAGCGTGATGAAGTCGGCGTAGCTGATGAGCCACCGCTCGTGGTTGACGTGCTCGGGATGCTTCTTCTTGCGGGCCATGGTCGGATCTCGGTCAGCTCTTGGTGATCAGCGTGATTCAGCGGGGAGGAAGCCTCAGGCCGTCGCCGGAGCTGCAGCTCCCGCCGCGTGCCCCTTCCCCTTCGGGTGGTGGACGAACTCCGAGAGGCGGTCGCGAACCAGCTTCGGGTTCATGCCCTCCTGGATGGCGAGGACGCCGATGAGGGTCATCTCCTTCGAGGTGATCTCGTCGCGCAGGCGGAGCTTGATGCGCCCGGCGAGCGGCAAGAACACGATGTTGGCGATGGCGACGCCGTAGATGGTGGCGACGAACGCGCCGGCGATGCCTTCACCGACGGCCGCGATATCACTCAGGTTGCTCATGACGTGAATGAGGCCGAGGACGGCACCGATGATGCCGACCGTGGGGGCGTAGCCGCCGCCGGCCTCGAAGGTCTTGGCGCCGTCTTCGCCATGCTCTTCCTGCTGCGAGATGGTGATCTCCATCGTCTCGCGCAGGGTGTTCGAGTCTGCGCCGTCGATGGCCATCATCAGCGCCTTCTGGAGGAAGGGGTCCGACGCGGTCGAGGCGACCTTTTCCAGCGCCAGGATGCCGTCGCGACGCGCGCGGTTGGCGTAGTCGACGATCTCGTCGACCAGCTTCTGCGGATCCGTCTTCGGCTTCTTGAAGGTGCCGGCGGCCGCCTTGCACGCGGCGATGATGGTGGAGAGCGGGTACTGCACCATGACGGCGCCGACGGTGCCGCCGATGACGATGATCGCGGCCGACAGGCCGAGCATCGAGGTGAGCTTGCCCCCCTCGAGGACGTTCCCGAGGATGATGCAGAAGAGCGCGACGGCGATGCCGAGAACAGGGTTATCCATCACACGCCTCGACGGGAGTAGGGGCCCCAGGAGGGGCGCTTGGGGATCTCGCTGACGCGCGGCTGCGGGAGGATGCGCGGAGGATCGCCCATCAACTCGTTGACGGTGTCGACGGTGCCCTGGCGGACGGCGCGGCGGTACTCGACGACGCGCTCCACCAGCTCGTCGAGCGACTCGAGGACGATGATCTTCTCTCCTCCGATCAGGAAGAGGGTCGTGTCCGGGAGAGCCTCCACCCACCCGATGTGGTCCGGGTTGATGGCGATGGTGTTGTTGTTCAGTCGGGTCAGTTTGACCATGGCGGCGCGAATCCTCCGCGTGGCCTCTGAGCAACGAGTGGGCCAGCGTCTCGGAGCGAGACGCCGTCGGTTGCTTGACGGAGGACCCTCCTCTTAGAGGTCGCGAGCCGTCACGACCGTGGCACGCGACGTGAAGAGAAGAACCGCAACATGGGCCTCCTCGATTCCGTCGAACGTCTGCACACGGGGCTGGACTACCATCTCTCGCGCGCAAACCTCCTGACGGCCAACCTCGGTCACGTCGATACGCCGAACTACAAGCCGGTGGATCTGCAGCGCGGAGCCGACTTCGAGAAGGCTCTGCACGTGGAGATGACGGCGACGGCGGACGGGCACATGACCGGCTCGCAGAGCGCCAGCTCGCCGACCGGGGAGACCTTCCATGTCATCACTGACCCCACGGCCGCCGCCGGCGCCGATGGAAACGGGGTCAATATCGACCGTGAGTCAGCGAAGATCGCCGCCAACAACGTCCGCTACGACGCGCTCGCTTCTCTCGTGTCCGGCGAGCTCGGTGGTCTCTCCTGGGCCGTGAACGACGGGAAGTGAGGAACCATGAGCCATAACTTCTCCGTTTCCGGTGTCTTCAGCGCGATGGAAGTCGCCGCCTCCGGCCTCACGGCCGAGCGCGGCCGCATGAACATCATCGCCGGCAACCTCGCCAACGCCCACACCACCAAAGGGGCAGACGGAAAGCCCTTTCATCGCCTCGACCCGATCTTCACCGCGGAGCCTGTTTCTCCCGGCACCAGCGACCCGATCCTGAAGAACGTCAACGAGGTGAAGCTCTCCGGGGTCAAGGCTGACCAGACCCAGGGTCAGCTCGTATACGACCCAGGCCACCCCGACGCGAACGCGCAGGGCTACGTCGAATACCCCAACGTCAACGTGGTGACGGAGATGGTCAACCTCATGACAGCGTCGCGCGCCTACGAGGCGGGCGTCACGTCGATCGAGTCGATCAAGGCCATGGCCCGCTCCGCCATCAAGATCGGCCAGTGATGCGCATCAACCCCACCGAGATGTCGACGGTGTCGTCGACCACCCTCGACCCGCGGATGACCGGCGCGGTCGACGGCTTCGACGGCGCCGGGTCCTCCACCAGCGTCGAAGGTACGAGCTCGGCGACCGAGGCCGGCGGTATCGCCTTCGGCGATCTGCTGAAGGGCGTCGTCAACCAAGCCAACCAGATGGACCACAACGCGGCGGTCAAGGTCGACGCGCTCGCTCGCGGCACCTCGGACGATCTGCACGGCACGATGATCGCAACGAAGGAAGCCGACATCTCCGTGCACCTCGTCGGGACCATCCGCAACAAGCTGCTCGACGCCTTCCAGGAGATCTGGAGAACAAGTGTCTAATCAACCTGCCAAGACTACGGATTTATTCGCGTTTTTGCCGCCGCCGGTTCGCGCCGTCGTCGACAAGGGGCGCGGCTGGTGGGAAGGGCTCTCGCGCCCGGCGCGCATCCTCATCGTCTCCACGACGGTGATGGCGGCGCTGATCGTCGGCTTCGTCGGGTACACGCAGACCCACGAGCCGTACGCCGTGCTGTTCTCCCAGCTCGATCAGGACGACGCCGCGGCCACCGTCGCGAAGCTCAAGGAGCTCAAGGCGCCGTACCAGCTCGAGGCGGGCAGCTCGACGATCCTCGTCCCCGAGTCCAAGGTCGCGGATCTGCGCCTGGAGCTCGCGTCTGCCGGTGTCCTGCGGGGCGGGGGAGTGGGCTTCGAGAGCTTCGACAAGATGAAGCTCGGCGCCACCGAGTTCGAGCAGCACGTCCTCTACCGCCGCGCGCTCGAAGGCGAGCTGGCCCGCACCATCGGCTCCATCGCCGCCGTGCAGTCGGCCCGCGTGCACCTCGTTCTGCCGGAGAAATCGGTCTTCATCACCCGCCAGGAGGCCGCGTCCGCCTCGGTCGTTCTCAAGCTCCGCGCCGGCCGCACCCTCGGCCCGTCCGAGGTCGCCGGCATCGTGCACCTCACCGCGTCCGCCGTCTCCGGCCTCACCGCCGACAAGATCGCCGTCGTCACCACCGAGGGCGACATGCTGAAGAAGCCGCGCCCCGACGGCGCCGCCGGCGGCGGCAACGACGAGGACCGCCTCGCCGAGCAGCGCAGCACCGAGGCCCAGCTCGAGGAGCGCGCCCGCGCCATGCTCGAGCGCGTCGTCGGCGCCGGTCACGTCGACGTCCGCGTCACCGCGGAGCTCGACTCCGCCCGCACCGAGCGCACCGAAGATCACTACGAGCCGACCCGCACCGCGCTGCGCAGCGAGGAAGCCTCCATCGAGCGGGGCAGCTCCGCCAGCGGCGTCGACGACAGCGTCGCGGGCGTCCCTGGCGCCGAGAGCAACCTCCCGGGCGGCTCCGCCCCGGCCACCAAGGCCGCCGCTGCCGCGACCCCGATCCCGGCCACCCCCGGCCCCGTCGCCGCCAACGCAGCCGACGGCGGCGCCCCCACCGCCACGCTCCCGGCTCCGGCCGCCGTTGCCGCCGCCACCACCACCCCGGCCCCCGTCGCCGCCGGCACCCTGCGCGAATCGCACACCCGCAACTTCGAGGTCGACCACGTCTCCGAGAAGCGCTTCACGGGTCCCGGCGCCCTCAAGCGCATCGCCGTCGCCGTCATCCTCGACGGCGTCCCCCACTACGAAAACGGCGTGAAAACCATGGTCCCGCGCGACCGCGCCGAGATCGAGCGCATCACCGCCCTCGTCCGCTCTGCCGTCGGCGCCAACGACAACCGCGGCGACCTCATCACCGTCGACTCGGTCCCCTTCGAGGACACCAAGGTCGCCGACGACATCGTCCCCGCCACGGTCTCCCCCCTCGCCAAGCTCGCCGCCGCCCCCTCCAAGGTCCGCTACGGCGTCTACGGAGGAGCAGCCTTCCTCGCCCTCCTGACCCTCCTCCTGACGGCCCGCTCAATCCGCTCCGCCTCCCGCCGCCGCAACGCCAAGATCGCGGAAGAAGTCACCAAGCGCGAGCTCGCCGCCCTTCCCCCCGTCATCCTCGACGCCCAGCTGGACACGAAAATCCCCGCCATCGACCTCCGAGCCGCCGCCCTCGAACGAGCCGCCTCCGACCCCGCAACGGCAGCTCTCGTCCTCCGCGCCTGGCTCGGCGCCACCGACAGCGCCGAACCCAAACCGTCCCTCGCAAGCAAGGCCGCCTGATCCCGAACACCAACCTGCCCCCCGCCCATTCAAGCGGGGGGCAGCGCAGTTTAAATCTCCTCAAGCCCGTACCCCTCCGTCCGTTCCCCCGAACACCACCCCACACCACCGTCGAGCCTCCCAACACCCAGGTCCAACCGCACCCCGCAGGTCCGCGAGGACCCGCCGGAGATCCGCCCACGAGCGCCCACAGCACTGCTCCGCGATCGCCGACGCGGCGCACCGAATACGGAGCGCGGCGGCTCTTGGGGGCGGCGAGATCGTTGAAGAGCGGGCCCCTATCGTCTGGCTGCCGAAGGCAGACAGCCACGATA
>JAMFST010000368.1 GCA_026225435.1 Labilithrix luteola | reverse complement strand
CGTCTCGGCCGCGAGCGGCGATGGGCTCGTCGCGCTCAAGGCATGCGTCGCCGCGCGCAACCGGGTGCGCGCGGCGACCCAGTCGCCGATGAACGCGCTCAGATCGCCCTGCCCGAGAGCGGCCAGTGTCGCGTCTTCCTGCGCGACGAGCTGCCAGGCCGCGCGGGACGGGTCGACCTGACCTTCGAGCGCCCGCACGACCGCGACGCTCCCCGCCAGCGTCCCGAGACGCGGGAAGCTCTGCACCAGGCGTTCGCCGTCGACGCTCGCTTGCGCCAGGTCCGTTGCCAGGAGCTCGCCGTAGACGACGTTCGCCAGCGACGTCGGATCCCGCGGATGGAGGCTCTCGATCTGCCGCGACATCTCGAGCGCGTGCACCCGCTCCCCGTCGCGCTCGTAGAGCGAGGTCTCGATGTACCGCGGCGTCAGCGCGTGCGGTCGCATCGCGATCAGCTCGTCGAGCTCGCGCTTGGCCACCTCGTCGTCGGAGCGGAGGTAGTGGTACATGCCGGCGAAGAGGAGGTGCTCCTTCCGGCTGATCTTCCGATCGCTGGCGAGCGCGGTCTCCAGCTCCTTCTGCGCCTCGGGCCGGCGCATGGAGGCGAGGATTCCTCCGTAGGTGCCGTGGATCACGGCGCAGGTGGGATCGAGCTCGCTCGCTCGTTTCAGGTGGAGCAAGCCCTCGTCGATCCGTTCCGAGTAGAGCAGCCGCTCGCCGAGGAGGAGCTCGCCGTCCGCCTCGAGCGACGGCGACAGATCGGTGGCGACGGCGTCCTCGGCGTCCGCGGGACCGGCCTCGCCGAGCGCGCGACGAATGTCCCAGGCGAGCGCCCCGATGGTCGAGAGGACCTCGCCGGTGGAGCCCGCCTTGCGCGCGGTGTCGAGGAGCGGCGTGCCCGTGCCCGTGGACATGTCTGCATCGCTCGCCACGATCCGTAACCGGTATCCTGAGCCGTCTGGCGTCACATTTCCCCGGACCATCACGACCCTGCCACCGTCGTGGGCGGCGAGCGCCTTGCCGAGCGTGTCATCGAGCGGCAACGGTGATCCGGCGAGCTGGCCGAGATCCTGCGCCAGCTGGCGCAGGTTGCCGCCGGTGATCGGCTCGAGGGAGACCGAGCGATTGAGCGCGTAGGCGAACGCGTCCGGCAGGATCTGATCGAAGAGCGGGTCGATGGCGCGGTTCTCGATGTCCAGCACCAGCACCGGCGTGACGCGCTGACGCGCGACGGCGGCATCGAGCGGTGCGGAGGGGCTGGGCGGCGCGTTCGGAGCCACGAGCCGGTGACTGCGAGCACGCAAGGCCCACTCTCCCAGACCAAGGCCCAGACCGAGGACGGCGAGCGAGAGCATGGCCGCGGGGAGAAGCCTCGCCCGGCCCCTCCGCGGCGGCGTTCGTGACGCCCGCTCCACCTCGTCGAGCCGCTCGAGGAGCGCGCGGCAATCGCGCGGCCGGTCGTCCGGGCTCTTCGCCAGCATCGACTGCACCAGCGCGTCGAGCTTCGCGGGCACCTGCGGCATCCGCGACGAGACGGGCGGCGGCGTCTCGAGGAGCACCCGCGCCAGCACCTCGAGGAGATCGCTCCCGGCGAAGGCGCGCACGCCGGTGAGGCACTCGTAGAAGACGCAGCCGAGCGAGAACACGTCCGCCCGCGCGTCCACCTCGCGCGTGCTGCGCGCCTGCTCCGGCGCCATGTAGCCGGGCGTGCCGAGGAGGACGCCGCGCCGGGTCGCCTGCGTCTCCGGGCGCGCCGAGCGAGCGATGCCGAAGTCGAGGATGGTCGCGCGCTCCACGTCACCGCCCTGCAGGAAGAGGTTCGACGGCTTGATGTCGCGGTGGACGACGCCGGCCTCGTGGGTGACCGCGAGCCCCTCGGTGATCCTTCGCACCAGCGTGAGCGCCTCGGCGAGCGGGAGAGGGCCGCGCTGCAGCCGCTGGCCGAGGTCCTCCCCCTGCAGCCACTCCATCGCCAGGAACGCCTCGCCGCTCCCCGAGCGACCGTGCGCGAGGTACCGCACCACCGCCGGATGCCGCAGGCTCGCGAGCACGCGCGCCTCCCGCTCGAAGCGCGCCGCGCCCGCCGAGTCGACGCGCATCACCTTGATGGCGACCGTCGCGCCGGCCGCGTCGTCCTGAGCGCGGAAGATGGTCCCCATCCCCCCTTGCCCGATGACCCCCTCGAGCGCGAAGCGTCCGCCCACGACCTCGCCGACGCGCGACGCATCCGGACGGTCTTCTTCCTCCCCGCCGGTCTCCGCCGTCACCACCTCGGCCAGCGCGCTGAGGAGCTGGCGGCACTCGGCGCACGCGTCGATGTGCCGCTCGACCTGCGCGCGCTCGTCGCCATCGAGCTGGTGGCGCACGAACCCGAGCGCCCGCTCGTCGTCGAGGTGATTCATCGCCCGCGCCTCGTCGTCAGACGCTCTCGAAGTACCTCGACAGCTCCCACTCCGTCACCGCGCGCTCGTACTGCCGCACCTCCCAGTCCCGGGTGCGCACGTAGTGATCGACGAACTCCGCGCCGAGCAGCTCCTTCGCCCGGGCGCTCTTCGCCAGGAGCGCGTTCGCCTCCTTCAAGCTCGCGGGGATGACGCCGCTCTCGACGCCGTCCGGCAGCTTGGCGTTCCCGCGCGTGACCGGCGGCGCCTCCAGCTTCGCCTCGATCCCGTGCAGCCCGGCGGCCAGGCAGGTGGCGATGGCGATGTACGGATTGATGTCGGCCGCTGTCTGCCGGTACTCGAGCCGGGTCGACGAGCCGCCGCCGAGGATCGCGCGGACGGCGCACGTGCGATTCTCGATCCCCCAGGCGGCGACGAGCGGCGCCCACACGCCGGGGACGTAGCGCTTGTAGCTGTTGATGGTCGGCGAGTAGAGCGCGGTGAGCTCGGGCATCAGCGCCAGCTGCCCGGCGAGGTACGACTTCGCGATCGCCGACACGTCGCCCGGCGTGGCCGGATCGAAGAAGACGTTGCTCTTCGTGGCGCCCCCGCTCGCCGCGTGCGCATCGACCGTCGTCCACAGCGACTGGTGCAGGTGCCCGCTCGACCCGGGCAGGCTCGCGTTCCACTTGGCCATGAACGTCACCGAAAGGCCGCGACGCGCGCAGAGCTGCTTCATCGACGTCTTGAAGAGCGCGGCCTTGTCGGCCATGCGGAGCGCTTCGTCATACCGAATGGCGACCTCGTAGACGCCCGGCCCCGTCTCGGTGTGGAGCGCCTCGATCGGGATGTCGAAGGCTTCCATCTCGTCGAGGATCGCGTGACAGAGCTCGCTGTTCTGCCCTTCGCGCACCCACGAGTAGCCGAAGAGACCGGGGCTGAGCGGCTCGAGATCGCGAAAGGCCTTTTTCTCGAGCGACGCCG
>JAMFST010000367.1 GCA_026225435.1 Labilithrix luteola | reverse complement strand
CGATCTCGCCACGCGGGGGCTAACTACGATTGCCTACATGCTGAGATCCCGGCGTGCGAGCGGCGTCGCGCCCCGCGCCGCTGGCCAGGCCGACCGCCTGACGAATCCGTCAGCAAGAACACGAACGTTCCGCTCTGACTCATTGGCTGAGTACCATGCGGGAATGCAGCGCGTGTCCGCCGCCACGAAGGAGGCATGGCTTCGCGGGCGCGCGGCGTGGCCGGCGATCGACGTGGCGGAGGCGCGCTATCACGACGAGCTCGAGAAGCGCGTCGCGACCGAGAGCGACCCGGAAGCGGCGATCGCGCGACTCAACGCCGGCGATCTGTACCTCGTCATCGCGTGCGCGAGCGGAGACCCCGTCGCGCTCGGTGAGCTCGAGCGAGATCACGTTCCCGAGCTCCGTGGCGCGCTCGAACGCGTCGGATTCACGGCGTCGGCGATCGACGAAGCGCTGCAGATCGCGCGTGCGACGCTCCTCGTCGCCGGCGCACACGGACCGCCGCGGATCCTGGAGTTCGCCGGACGTGGCCATCTTCGCGGGTGGCTGCGGTCGGTGGTGACTCGCATTGCCTTTCGCCTCAGCAAGCCCGCACATCGTCACGTGGAGCTCCACGAGTCGCTCGACGTCGCGAGCAAAGGGGATCTCGAGCTCGACTACCTGAAGAAGACGTACGGCGCGCCCTTCCAGGACGCGTTTCGCGAGGCGTTCGCCTCCCTGCCGGTTGCCGACCGTGTCCTCTTGAAACAACGCTTCACGCTGCACGCCACGGTCATCGACCTCGGCGCGCTGCACGGCGTACACCCCTCGACCATCTCGCGCCGCGTCATCGACGCCAGGGAGCGCCTCGTCGCCGGCACGCGCGCCATCATGATGCAGCGCCTTCGCCTGGGCGCGCCCGAGGTCTCCAGCATCCTGCGCTTGATCCAGAGCGAGCTGGACATCTCGCTCTCCACGTATCGTGGACCGGAGGCCCGTGACGTGTCCGG
Organism: Labilithrix luteola; assembly: GCA_026225435.1. Classification (GTDB taxonomy): domain Bacteria; phylum Myxococcota_A; class Polyangia; order Polyangiales; family Polyangiaceae; genus JAMFST01. Next base: position 2,536 of record JAMFST010000367.1, on the reverse strand, counting down.
ATGACAACGCACTGACGGCGTTCGCCGAGCGCCTCCTGGGCGACGACGAGCACACCGCCATCGAAGCCCACCTGGACGGGTGCTCCGACTGCCTGGTGATCATCCTGGAGCTGGCCCGCGCGATCGCGCAGTCACCGGAGCTCGCGAGGACCGTCGATCGCCAGTCGGCCGAGGCGGACACGCACGTCGATCCGGCGGAAGGCGCCCTCGTCGCCGAGCGCGCCGACGAGGACGACGAGCTCCTGCGGCAAGGCTCGATCGTCGACCGCTACACCGTGCTCGAGATCCTCGGCGCGGGCGGGATGGGCACCGTGTACCTCGCGCACGATCCGCAGCTCGATCGACGTGTGGCGCTCAAGGTTCTTCGCGGTCGTGAGGCCGATCCGCGCGCGCGCATGGCCCGGGAGGCGCGGCTGATGGCGAAGCTGGTCCATCCGAACATCGTCACGGTGTTCGACGCGGGCGAGTCGAACGGGCGCACGTACATCGCCATGGAGCTCGTCGACGGCGAGACGCTGACGCGCTGGCTTCGCGCGCGTGCTCGCTCGGTGACGGAGATCCTGGAGGTCTTCGTGGTCGCCGCGCGCGCGCTGGCCTGCGCTCACGACGCGGGCGTCGTCCACCGCGACTTCAAGCCCGAGAACGTGCTCATCGATCGAAGCGGGCGCGTCGCCGTGACCGACTTCGGGATCGCTTCGTCGGCCGCCGAGTCGCCCGCGCTCGGCTCGAGACACCCGCCGAATCACGACCCGATGGGCTCTCTCACCCGCAGCGGCGCGCTCCTCGGCACCCCCGGATACATGTCTCCCGAGCAATGCGCAGGCGAGAAGGCCGGGGCCCCCAGCGACCAGTTCAGCTTCGCCGTCGCGCTCTACGAGGCGCTCTTTCATCAGCCTCCTTTCCTCGGCGACACGTTCGAGGACCGGCGCAAGGCGGTTCTCGCAGGCGAACGTCGGCCGCTCGCCGAGAGGGCGCGACAGCGCGTCCCGGTACGCTTGTACACGTCGCTCGCGCGCGCGTTGTCGCCGCTTCCAGGGGATCGCTTTCCCACGTTGCTCGGGCTGGTGGCCGAGCTCGAAGCGAGCGTGGCGACACCTGCTGCGGGCCCCCGACGGCTCCGCGCCGTGGGCGTTGCCGCGCCGGTGCGCGGCCGCGGCGTCATGCTCCCGATCGCTGCGCGGGTCGGTTTCGGACGCTCGCACGCGCTGCCGGCTGCACGCGCCGTGACGCTCGACGCGGGACCGGCCGCGGCTTCGAACAATCCCGGCGCTCGCGCCGCAGTCGTCACCCTGGGGATCGACAATCAGACCGGTGACCCTCGATTCGACGGCGTCGTCGACGCGGTGTTGACCGCCGCGCTCGCACCGTCGAAGAAGCTCGACGCCTACCTCGCCGGCGATCTGCAAACGCTGTCCAACAAGTTCGACCCGAGCGCCAAGGTGGCGAGCGACGGCGAGGAGGCGGCGCAAGACCTCCACGCGCGGGACGGTCGACCCGTGTTCGTCGTGCGCGGCTCCGTGCGCGCGGGGAAGGCTGGCGCGGCGAACGCGCTGGCGGTCCACCTGACGGCCACGGAGGTCCCCGGGGGGCGCGTCGCCTTCGATCTCGAGGACGAGAGCACGACGTCCGACGATCTCGTCGCCGGTGTCGGGCGGCTCGCCGCACGGCTCCGGAGCGCGCTCGGAGATCCGCCGGGCACCAATGAAGGCGAAGCGCCGACGCTCTCGGCGTCGCTCGATGCGCTGCACGCGTGGGCCGCGGGGCAGGCCAAGCGCACGGAGGGCGACTACGTCGGCGCGCGGAAGGAGCTTCAACGAGCGGTCGCGGACGATCCGCAGTTCTCGGAAGCGCACGCGGCGCTCGGTCTCGCGCTCTACGACCTGCAGGAATACTTCTACGCGGCGGAGGAGATTCGCACCGCGCTGAAGAGCGCGGGGCACCTCGGGCAACGACGGCGGCTCGAGCTGCTGAGCGACTCGTACGCGGCGGAGGGTCGCTACTCCGAGTCGATCGGTGCGGCCGAACAGATCCTGTCCATCTGGCCAGGCGATCTGGTGACGGAGGTCTCGATCACGGCGACGGCGCTCGACGCTGCCGACTGGTCGCTGGGTCTCGAGCTCGCGCGTCGCGCTGCCGCCGATCACCCCACGGCGGTGATCGCGCGCTCGAACCTGCTGCTCGCGCTGGTGGCCAACGGCCATTTCGACGAAGCCACGCGCGAAGGTGACGATATCTTCCGTAGCTTCGCCCACCCGACGCGCTTCGCCTTCGCGTTCGTGGCGGTCGCCCAGACGTTGCAGAACCGGCCGGATCTCGCGCTCGACGCGTACGACAAGCTGGCGAACCTCGACCCGGAGTTCGCCGACGAAGGGCGCGCCGATCTGGCGATGTACCAGGGCCGCCTTCCCGACGCGGAGGTGCTGCTCGATGCTCAGATCGCGCTGGCGCTCGGTCGTGGAGAGCCGACGTTCGTGCGGACCGAGTATCGCAGCCTGGCGTTGAGCCTCTCGCGCCGCGGCGATCGAGCGGGGGCGGT
>JAMFST010000366.1 GCA_026225435.1 Labilithrix luteola | reverse complement strand
GATTGAGCGCGGCCGGAGCCCACTGCTCGGCGTCGAACTGACGCTTGGCGTTGGCCGCGGCGGGCGTCATCTGCCCGGGAACGGGCGGCGGCCCGGAGTCCACCGGCGCGGCGCCAGGCTGCCCCGCGGCAGCTGCCGGAGCATCGAGCTCGATCTCCTGCGGCTGCGACTTTGGCTTCTTCCCCGTTCCGTTGCTTCCGTTCGTCGGGCGACGCGGTTGCGCGTCGGCGAGGGACGGGAGGAGCGTGGAGGAACCGACAAACGCCACCAACGAGAGGAGCGCGGCCGAGCGCCGACACACCTTGCTGAACCTTCGCATCCTCGAGATCTCCGAAATGCCTCGCGGTCGCTCGCGAAGACGGTCTTCGTGAGCTCGCGTGGCGCGGGGGGAACGGCTTTGAAACTGGTAGCAGCGAAGCGAGTAAATGGGGGAGGCTACGTCGACGGACGGACTGCGGCTCCTGACCGCAATGGTAGAAAGTGCCTTTCCACAGTGTCAAGGTCAATGCCCTGCGCCGGTTGCGCGCCTACGCGGCACCACATCAGACACGTGCACGCGCAGGTGGTCCGGCACTTGGGTAGTGGGTGGCCGCACAACGCCCTGTGCGTGTCGAAAAATGTGTCGAAAAATCGACCGCGGTGAGCACGATTCCTTCACGGATCGTGACGCATGTTGATTGTCACCATCCGCTGTTGGAAGCGACTTGACGCGTTTTGTGCCGCTCCGTTAGCGTGAGCACTCCGATGAAGCGCACTGTCCTCACCCTGACGATCACCGCGGGTATCCTTGGTTTTCTGCGCTTCACCGGCTGCCAGGCGAGCGGCGTCGGTGACCCGTGCGTGCCCGAGAGCGAAGGCGCGGACCAGTCCCCGAATCCGAATTACTTCAGCGCCGCGGAGCCCTCCGTCGAGTCGAAGAGCTTCCAGTGTCAGACGCGCGTTTGCCTGGTGAATCACTTCCAGGGTCGCGTGAGCTGCCCCTTCGGCCAGCTCGATGGCGGCGTCGGTCCGGCAGGCAGCGACGGGCAGCTCTGCGCGTCCCTCCCCATCACGGACCCCGGCTACTGCGGCCCGTGCAAGATCACCGGGACGACCACCGACGTGCCGGGCTACGTCCCGCCGGAGTGCACCGACCGCACGGCCAACAAGGCGGTCTACTGCTCCTGCCGCTGCTCCAACGCCGAGGGCAAGACGGACGACGGCAACACCTACTGCAGCTGCCCGGACGGCTTCATGTGCGCCAACAACCTGATCGACCAGGTGACGTCGACGGACACGGGCCTCGCCGGCGGCTTCTGCATCAAGAACGACACGGCGTACGTCGCCGGCCAGTCCTGCAGCCAGGGCACCTGCACCCCCGGCGCAGCCGATCAGACCGGCTGCGTCCAGTGATCGGCTGAACGCGCCGCCGTGAGTCGGCGCACTCTCGGCTTGCGCGCCGAGGACGCGGTCGCGACTCACCTGGAGGCGCAGGGCTACCGGCTGCTCGGGCGCAACGTGCGGCTCGGGCCTCTGGAGATCGATCTGGTCGCGCAGCACGGCGACCTGGTGGTCCTCGTGGAGGTGCGTACTCGTGGGCCGCGTGCCTTCGAGACGCCCTTCGGCAGCGTGACGGCGAAGAAGCGCGAGACCTTGCTCCGCGCCGCCGAGCGCTGGGCGAAGGAGCACAAGGACGAGGGCTGGTCGCGCCTGCGAATCGACGTCGCCGCCGTCCGCTTCGACGCCGCGGGCACGTCCTCGATCGAATACGACGCCGGCGCGATCACCGCTGCCTAGATCTCTTGGAGCGCTAGCGACCGCGTGGGGAGGGGCCCCGATCCGGCTTTGCCGGTCGGGGAGGGGCGGCGCGTGCCGCCCCTAAGACAAAGTGAGGCTCACTGAGCTTGCTCAATGAGCCGAGAAGCCGCCGGGCGGCGCGGTGGTCCTCGCATCGCCAGGGGTGCTCATCTTCTCGCGCAGGTCCACCAGCGCGGTCGCGCCTTCGTCGGAGAGGCCCGCGCTCTTCGCCTCGGCGATCGCCTGGTCGAGCGCGACGACGTGATTGAGCTGCCGCGCACGCAGGCGGTCCACCATGGTGGCAAAGGCGGCGAAGAAGTCCTGCAGCTCGTCCCCCTTGCGGAGGCGACTCTGCGGCAGCTTCCCCTCCCCCACCTGCGTGAGGAGCATCTTCATCTTGTAGATGGGGCCCGCCACCTTGTGCGTGAAGTAGATGCCGAGGATCCCGATCAGGAGGACCATCATCGACAGCCCGCCGACGAGCGTCGCGATCATGCTGCGCTGCTGCGCCTGCGTCGCTGCCTGCTGGGCGCCGAGCGCGGCTTGCCGCTGCGCGAGCACCTCGTCGTTCTTGCTCGACTCGGCCCGGAAGGCCGCCTGGAGCTCCGGCTGCTGCGAGTAGACCGGGTCGTCCTTGATCGACATGCTGACGATGTCGGAGACCTTCTGGCTCTCGGCGACGACCTTCTTGCTCTCCTCGACCAGCTTGTCGCTCTCGGCGATCACCTCCTGGCTGGTGCGCCAGAGGACCGCCCCGAGGATGGAGCTGATGACCAGCGCCACGAGCAGGATCAGCCCCGTGTATTTGAGCTGGAAGCGCGAGTCGATGAGATAGTTTTTGACGCTGCGCTTGTACCTCTGGCTTTCAGGGCGCGGCGCTTGCGTGGGCGGAGACTCGGCGTGGGAGCTCGTCGTCATCAGAGTCGATCCTCGGCGTAAGCGTCGCACGTCCAGGCAAAGGCGGCCCAGTCCATGGCAGGTCAGTGGAAATTCTGGGCGAAGAGCTGGGTCGCCTGCTCGGCGGCCATCTGCATGAGGCCGTCCTCGGCGTCATGACTTCCGGGGCTCACGCCGGTCTGCGTGAGGCCGGCGGGGATCTCCCCGGCGAGCGACTTGCTGGGGTAGCTGAAGACGGCGATCTTCACGCGAACCCGCAGATTGCCCCCCGAGTAGTCGAACTTCTCGAGCTGCACCGACAGATAGTAGCCCTTCAAGTGGCGGCGCGAGATGACCGCGCGGGCCGAGTCGGGGCTCTCCTTCCCTGGGGCCAGCTGGTAGTCGCCGAGGGAACCGAGCTTCGACTTGATGGATGCGCGGATCACCCGGTCGACCTCCCCCTGCGCGCGGTCGGAGGCGTTCGCGACCGGGGAGATGGAGATGTAAAACTTGGCGCCGGAGACATCGGGCGGGCTGGCGTCGTCACCACCACCTCCTCCCCCACCGCCGCCGCCGCCGCCCGGCTGCAGGGTGGCGAGCGTCTTCTCGAGCTGCGCCTTCACGCTCCCGTTCTGCTCGCTCTGCAGGTGCTGCTGCACGCAGCCGACCGCGGACGCCTTGCCGAGACGGGCGAGACCGGCGCCGGCAGCCTGGCGAACGACGTCGTTTCCGTCGCCGAGCGCGCCGCACAGCGGGCCGACCGCGGCGTCGTCGCCGGTGGCACCGAGCTGGAGGGCAGCGCTGGTGCGCACGCGGAAGTCGTCGGCCTTTAGACGGTCGATGAGAAACGACGTACGCGCATCCGCTCGCGCGCTCCCCGCGCTCAGAACGAGCAAGAGGCAGGCTACGATCGCCGCAACCATCGGGCGGAACGAATACGCCAGCGGAGATGCGAATCGCGTCTTCGCCATCGCGTGAGACCAAGCTATCACGTGGTGCTGGCCATGATGGACGGCTTTCCGCGACCGAAGCTCAAGTTTGAGGGTCGCTTTCGTCTCACATCGGCGGCGCTCCTCCTCCTTTTGGTCATATGTACATTGATGACGGCGCGCCCGGCCGGGGCTGCGGTCCGCGTGCATCTGCGCGGTGCGGGAAGGCTGTCGGCCCGCGCTTCGCGCAGCAGCGGGGGGGATCTTCTCGTTCTGGGAACGCTGCTCGACGACTCCGGGACGCCCATCGGTCGCGCCCCCATCGACGCCACGCTGGGGGCTGATCCGGCGGCCGGGGCTGGTGCCGCCGGTGCAACCGACAGCGCGCCGACGCCGCTCCGCGTCTTTCGTCCTTGCCAGCCGGGAGCGACCGGCGCCGTAGCGGCGACCGCCTTGCGCACCGACGACGGCGGCGAGTTCTGCCTCCAGGCCACCCTGCCGCCGGCCACGTACGTGGCCCATCTCAGCTTCGCCGGCACTCCTCTGGTCGACCCCGTCCGCTTCGACCTCCCCATCGATCTGCAGCGCATGCCGCTGGCGCTGCGCTTCGACCCCAGCCCGCGCGTTGTCCATTTGGACGGGCCGGTGCTGCTACGAGCGAGCGCCTTCGTCGCCAGCGACATGGCCGCCCCGGCGACCGGGCTGCACGTGGAGGTGAGCGACGAGCGCGGCCACCCGCTGGCCAGCTCCGTGTCCGACGCGCTCGGGCGGGCTCACTTCACCATCGTCCCCTCGGCCTTCGCCCCGCCCGGCCCGGGCAAGCTGCGGCTGTCGTGCAGCGGGGAAGAGTGCTCCACCGGCTCCGGCGTGGAGATCGACGTCGAGCGCCACGCGCAGGTGCGGCTCGATCCGCTCGATGCCGAGCTGGCGACCCACGCGCAGTCGCCCGAGGACGGCACGCCGCTCGACGTGAAGGTGACCACCACGCTCGACACGCCGGTCGAGGAAGGGACCGTGGAGGCGCGCCTCTCCGGCGTGGTCGTGGGCGCGGCGAGCGTCGAGCACGGCGTCGCCCACCTGGTGATCACCTTCCGCCCGTCCACCAACGGCGACGCGGCCATCGGCCTGCATTACCTGCCCGCGTCCCCCTGGCTCGAGCCCGGCGACGACGCGGTGGCCCACGCGCAGGTGCGGGCGAAGACGGCGCTGCGGCAGTCGCCGCTGCTGGCCGCGGGGATCGTCGTCGTCGCCTGGCTCCTCGGCACGCGTCTGCGCGGTCGCGCGTCGCGCCTCGCGGCTCCTCCGGCGGACAAGCCGGCCACCCCCGAGGCGCCGCGCGACGTGGCCGGGATCGAGCTGGTGGCGAGCGACGAGGCGGGCACCACCTGGCGCGGCCGCGTGCTCGACGCCCACGATCGCTCCCCCATCGCCGACGCCGAGGTGCTGGTGGAGCGCAGCGGTTTCACCGCCGCCGCGCTGGTGGCCGAGGCGCTGACCGGCGAGGACGGATCGTTCGTGCTCCCCTCGTTCACGCGTGCCCCCGGTGACCACCTGCTCGTCCAGGCGCGCCTGCACGCCGAGCTACGCCAGCCGCTCCCGCACGCCGGCGAGCTGTCCATCCAGCTCGTCTCGCGTCGCCGCGCCCTGCTCGATCGCCTGGTCGCCTGGGCGCGCGCTCGGCTGCGGGACAACGCTCGCATCGAGCCCACGCCGGCTCAGGTGAAGCGACGCGCCCATGATTTCGAGGTGAAACGGTGGGCCGAGGCCACCGAGCGCGCCGCCTTCGGCCCCGACGAGGTCGACGCGGTCGCCGAGCGCGAGGTCGATCACCTGGCCCCTCGCCCGCAAGAACGCGCCGGAGACGGGCCCTGAGTCGAGCGTGGACGGTCGGACATTGACGGGGGGATGTCGCGACAGGTACGTGAAGGGCCAAGACCGATGAGCGCGATTGTCATCCTGATCCTTGTCATTCTCGGCCTCGCGGGTGTGGTGGGCGTCGTCGCCCTGGTCCGGAAGAAGCCGGAGCAGCTCACCACCAGGCCGACCCCCGAGGTCCTGCCGCCCGCCGGCGCCACCGACGCGAGCAGCGGGCTCGGCGCCACGGACGGCAAGAAGAGCCCCCCGTCCATCCAGCCGATCAAGGCGGAGGGCGAGGCCGCTCTCTCCACGCGCAAGCCGCTGCCGTCGCGCCCTGGCTCCAGCCCGGCCGTCGAGACGACGCCCGCCCCCCCGCGTGACGTCGCCGCCTTGCGCAAGGGGCTCGCCGCGACGCGTGGCGGCTTCGTCGCGCGCCT
>JAMFST010000365.1 GCA_026225435.1 Labilithrix luteola | reverse complement strand
GGTGGTCGGGGTGGGTGCAGACCGCGCTGATCTCGGTGAACCCCGGAGGCTTCATCCGCTCGCCCGCCATCGCGATCAGCTTCCCGTCGACCCGCATCCCGTAGAAGTGCCCGAGCTCCAAGGTGCGCGCCTCGAACGGGCCGGGGTTGGTCAGCGCCGTGAGCGCGCGCACCTCCGGCACGTCGTCGCGCGTGAGCAGGACGATACCGTCGCGATCGGCAGACGGCGGAGGGCTCCGCGCCACCATCTGCCGCAGCATCCCCATCGACGTCATCTCCACCGCCGGCACCTCGTGCGGCAGCGCGGGCGTGCGCATGATGACCGCCGCCTCTCCCGGCTCGATCAGCGCGGCGAGCGCTTGCAAGCTCGCCGGCGACGGATCGGGGACGTCGGCGAAGGGCGCGACGTCGGGCAGGTAGCGCCGGGCCATTGCGTTGGCGCGGGCGAGACCGGCGTGTGCACCGCCGAGGCTGTGCCACACGACCAGATCGAGCACGCGCTCCCCCGCGACGGTCATCCCATCAGTATGCCTGGAACGAACAGGAAGGTGTCGCGGGTCCGCACTGAGCGCCACCGGCCTCGTCGTTGCAGTCGTCGAGCGCGGCATCGAGCACCGAGTCGACCGTCCCGTCGTCCCAGCCGCGCGCGTCGCGATCTTGGGACACCGGGTAGAGCGCGCCGGTCGACTCGTTGACCGCCTCGCAGGTGACGGTGCCGACGTTGTCCCAGCCGCCGATGCCCCAGGTGTGGAACCAGGCTCCCGGCGCCGGGTGGAAGCGCCCCCAGTCCTGGCGCGGGTGATAGCCGCGGGCGACGACGCGCAGGTGCGGATCGCGATCGATGACGTGCGCCGGGCGGTGATCGTTGACCACCGGGTGACGCTCGTCGCGGTTGGTCTGCGCGTTGTGAATGACGACCTGGTGCTGCGGGTTGTTCTGCGGGTGCACCGGCTGGCCGGGATGCTGGACGCTCTGCACGCCGACGGTGCGCGGCACGGAGGTCGGACGCGGCGGGCTGGCGGGGCGAGCGGCGCGGTGGTTGTCGGCGAAGCTGACGGCCGCCGGTACGCAGAGGAGGAGCACGAGGGCTGAGGCGAGCGGCTTGTTCATGCGCGCGAGTATCCGCCCAACAGGCCACGATCGAAAGCGCACACGGCTTTATTGGGCAGTGCGCTCGAGCCACAAAAAGGCTGGCGCGAGCGGAGAGCAACGCTGGCTCCCCGGATTTTCCCGCCTAGAGTCGACGCATGGCCTACCTCTTCGCCCTCGTCATGCTGACGCTCCTCTCGACGGGGTGCATCGGGTTCGCCGGTGGCTCGAGCTACGGCTACGTCGGTGGCGGCGGCGTCGGTCTCTTCGCCATCATCATCATCGCCGCGATCCTCTTCGGCCGACGCAAGCGCTGACTCAGGACTCGGGCTCGCCGTCCGGCTCGGCGGTGACCTTGAGCGGCATCTCGAGCTCGCGGGCGTAGGCCATCACCTGCATCGCCTTGGTCTCGGCGATGTCGCGCGTGTACATGCCGGCGACGCCTCGCCCATGGCGGTGGATGGCCATCATCAGGGTGATCGCCGCGGTCTCGTTCATGTGGAAGAACTTCTCGAGAACGTGGGCGACGAACCACTTGGTGGTGAAGTCGTCGTTCCAGAAGACGACCACGTACTGGCGCGCCTTCTTGACCTTTGGATCGCGCTCGAGGACGACGTCACCGCCGTCGCGGTCGGGCTTGTTGCCGCTCATCGCGGAGACAGTAGCGCAAACCGCGGCGGGGTCGATCCGGCGCGCCGGGGGGGGTCAGTCGGTCGTGGTGAAGACGACCGACTCCTGCGGGTAGACGGTGACGGCCTGCACGATGGCGGCGTCGCCGTCGGGCGCGATCGACTCGTCGTACCCGAGCGCGGAGAGGGTGCCGTAGGCGGTCGCCGCGCCCGCGTCGGGGTCGACGTCGTCGAGGAGGAGCAGGCCGTTCTGCGAGGGGATGGTGCCCGTTCCGGCGACGGCGTCGAAGTCGCAGGTGAGCTGCTTGGTGGGAGAGGGCGCCGCGTCCGCGGTGGTCTTGAGGACGAAGCGGGCGCGGGTGCCGGCGATGCCGCCGGTGAAGCTCACGGTGAGATCCTGGGTTCGCGGGAAGGACGCGGAGTACGTCGCCGGCGCCCCCTCGTGGCCGGAGAACTTGAACGTCAGCGGCGGCGCGGTGACGTGCAGACGGGCGGGGAGGATCCCCTGGAGCGCGAAGGGGCCAAGGCTGCCGGGATCGCCCGCGCCGGTGGTGACGATGGGGCCACCGTAGCCGCCGAGGTACCAGCGACCGGGGAAGCCTTCGATCGAACCGTCGATGGGGACGTAGGCACCGGAGCCCGCGTCGCTGGGTGCAAACTCGAGGAAGGCGGTGTTCACCGCTCCGGCGTCGCTGGCGGTGGAGACGTCGATGGTGATGTCGCCCGTGTCCGCGTCGGCGTAGCTGGGGTCGATCGGGTTGGTGGGGCACGAGGTGAAGAAGCAGCCCCCCGCAGCGGCCGTCGTGGTGCAGCCGCCCCCGACGGAGCTGGTCTGCACGAAGCGCACGACCGCGTTGCCAGGCGGCTCGACCGAGCCGTAGCCGTAGGTGAGGATGATCTGCCCCTGCACCGGCTCCGAAGCGGCGTCGTACGGCGCGTCGTACGACGCGTCGCTCGCAGCGTCGCTCGGCCCTGCGTCGGCGGTCGTCGCGTCCTGGAGCGAAGGGGCGGCGTCGGCCAGCGGCGTGGCGCCGTCGTGCGCGGTCGCGTCCACCGTTCCGCCGTCACCTGCACCGGACGAGGAGTCGTCGTCGCTTCCGCACGCGACCATCGCCAGCGAGCTCGCGGCGATCGTGGTGAGAAGCCATGCGCCCAGGACCAACCGACGAGACGACAGCCGCATGCGCGCGAGCTTACGCCACCGGCCGCCAGACCGCGATGCCGTCCCCGCCATCGCCCAGCTCCCCCGTCGTTCCGATGGGGGAGCGTTCCAGGTCGGTGAGAGCGGCGATCGCCTCGTCGCCACGGACGCGAGCCAGGGTGCGCGCGCCGTCCCCCAGGCGGAGCACGGCGATCCCGTGCTCGGGGTGCCCTTCGCGGTCGTAGAGCACGGTGTGCGTCTCGAGGACGGCCGCACCGCCGAACACCCCTTCGCGCAGCGGCGGCACCGGTTCGCGACGCCGCTCCACCTCCGCCTGCACCGCCTCGTCGGCCGCCGTCACCGGCGCCGAGGGGGGGCGCGTGCCGACCACGAGCGCGTGGTGCGTCGTCACGAAGCCCCCCTGGCCGTACAAAAGACCGGTGTGATCGCGACCGCCGGCCAGGCCCCGCAGGTGGCGAACCATGCCGCAGGTGGCGTGGGCCATGTAGTCGTTCAACGGCGCGCCGAAGAAGGTGAGACCGCCGGTGGTCGTGGGCACGGCGTCGCGCGGCAGATCGAGGATCCGCCGCGTCATCTTCGGAACCACGGGGCAGCAGCTGTAAAGCTCGATGACATCGAGGCTCGCGGCTTCGCGCTCGGCGATGCGCTGCGCCTCGCGCAGCACCGCCTCCTGTGCGTGCGAGCGGTCGTAGCGGCCGCGCTGGACGAAGTCGCGCGGCTCGCTGGCGGCGGCGCCGCCCCAGACGAAGATCAGCCGCTCCTCGGCGATCCCCATCGAGCGCGCCTCGGCCAGGCTGGTGAGGAAGATCGCCGCCGCCTGGTTGACGTTGGGGTTGGCCACCATCAGCTTGGTGTACGGCCAGGCGATGCGGCGGTTGCTCGCGCTCGGCGTGACGATCTCCTCCGCGGTGTACGGCTTGCCGAGCCAGGCGTGCGGGTTGGTCGCTGCCACCGCCGCGTAGCGCGACCACAGCTCCCCCGACTCGGCGAGCGCCTCGCGCGGCGTCTGCCCCCACGCGGCGGCCGTCGCGTTCTCGTAGAGCGGATAGACCGCGAGCGGACGCATCGCCCCGAGGTTCTGGGCGAGCGGATGGCTGTACGACCCGCCCCCCTTGCGCGGCGGAAAGGGCACCCCGGGCGTCCACGCCGGAAGCAGGCCGAGCTTCTGCGCGTGGGTCAGCGTGTGCTGCGCCTCCGCTCCGCAGACCGCGGCGACGCGGCTCTCCCCGGCGGTGATCCGCGCGGCCGCTTCATGGAGGAAGCGGATCGGGCTCTCCCCTCCCACCGGACCGTAGACCGCGTGCGCCGGCGCGCGACCGAGCGTCTCCCCCAGGGTCCGCAAGATGTCGTCGTAGCCCCAGGTCGCCTGGTTCACGACGGCGAGTGAATCGAGCCGCGCGAGCAGTCCACCGCCCGCATCCTCGTCTGCGCGACGCAGCGCGACGGCCATCAGCCGCACCGGCTCGAGGCCGAGGTGCGGCTCGGCCGGTCGATCGGTGATCTCACCGATGCCCACGATGACGGGCATGGTCTCGGGGGTGGGCGCGATCGGCATGCGCACCCCAGAATACTCGAACGGCGGTGGACCGTGCCGGCCGTCGATGGTCTGCTGCGCGGCATGTCGAACGAGCAACACGAGAGCGGCGGCGAGCGCGTCGCCGTCGTCACCGGCGGAGGTAGCGGCATCGGCCTCGCGACCGTGCTTCGCCTGGTGAAGGGTGGCTACCGCGTCATCGCCGCCGACAAGAACCTCGCGGTCTGCGAGAAGGCGATGGCGCCGACCGATGGGCGCGCGGTGGCCTCCCGCGTGGACGTGCGCTCCGAGGAGGACGTCGCGCGCGTCATCCACGAGGCGGTGACCCGCTTCGGCCGGCTCGACACGCTGGTGAACAACGCCGGTGTCGGCGGCGCCTTCGGATCGGTCACCGACGTGGAGGCGAGCGACTGGGACTTCACCTTCGAGGTGCTCGTGCGCGGCGTCTTCTTCGGGATGAAGCACGCCGCGAGGGTCATGACCAGCGGCGCCACCATCGTGAACGTCGCCTCCATCGCCGCCTTCAACGCCAGCTACGGGCCGATGGCCTACTCCGCAGCGAAGGCGGCGGTGAAGAGCATGACCGAGTCGGCCGCCGTGGAGCTGGCGCCGCGAATGATCCGGGTCAACGCCGTCTGCCCCGGCTTGATCCGCACGCCGCTCCTCGAGGCGGGGCACGGCGAGCGGTTCGACGCGATGGGCCTCCCGCCGGTGCAGCCGCTCCCCCGCTGGGGGCGTCCGGACGACATCGCGGCGGTCATCGAGTTCCTCGCCGGGCCGAGCTCGTCCTTCGTCACCGGCGCCGAGCTCCGCGTCGACGGCGGGATGGTCGCCGCCGGCGCGGGGACGAGCCTCACCGAGCAGCTCGGCACCGACGCACGATCGCGCGGGCTCGTCGGCGTGAACCGAGGGAGCACGGGCGAGAAGAGCGTCGTACGCAACCGGCCGCCGAAGAGCTGAGGCGTCAGCTGGTGAACGCGGCGACGACCTCGGCGGTCGACAGCACCGTCGCCTGCCCCGGGAAGACCTTCTGCGTGAGCACGCGGTGCACCTCCTCGTCGCGATCGCCGCAGGCGTCGGCAGCGACGACGATCTGGTAGTCGAGGTCGGCGGCCTGACGCAGCGTCGACAGGACGACGCCGCTGGTGGCGAGGCCGGTGAGGACCAGCGTCTTGATCTCCTTGGCGCGCAGGATGACCTCCAGGTTGCTCCCGGCGAAGGCGCTCACCCGGCGCTTGATGACGTAGACGTCCGCGTCGGTCGCCTCGAGCGCGTCGACGACCTGCGTCCCCTTGCTGCCGGCGACGAAGGCTCCCGAGGCGGTGATGCGCGAGAACATGGCGTTGTGCGGGCTGACCTCGGGGTAGCCGGGGCTGAACGCGACGGTGACGAAGAGCACCGGGATCTTCACCTTGCGCGCGGCGGTGACGAGCTCCTTGTTGTGCGCGACGACGGGGCCGGAGGCGTCGCCCAGCATGGCGACGATGTCGTTCTGCAAGTCCATCACGAGCAAGGCGGTGGTGCGGGGATCGAGCTTGGTCATCGAGGGTCTCCTTGGGCGGGCCGCCACGTTCACGGACCCGTCCGCGATAATCACGGACGGGTCTATGATTGTCAACCCAGTGCGCCTACCCTGGAGCTCATGACCGCCGACGTCACCGAGTTCT
>JAMFST010000364.1 GCA_026225435.1 Labilithrix luteola | reverse complement strand
GGGCTCGGGCTCGGGCTCGGTTGCGGAGGCGCCTGCTGGGGCGCGACCTGCGGCTCGACCTCCTGAGAGAGCGCCAGCGAGCCGTGCGTCTGCTCGCGGCCGCGGTCGACGCGATCGACCGGCGCGTCCGGCGGCATCGCCCGCGACGCGACCTGCCCCCCACCGACCGCCGGCACCACCGGCGCCGCCTGGATCGACGGCGGACGAGCCGCGCCACCACCACCGCCACCACCACCACGCGTCGGCGCCGGCCCCGCCACGGAGGACGCGGCGGCATTGAGCCGTCGCTCCAGCTCCCCCAGCCGCGCCAGCAGCTCGTCGAGCGGGAGCAGCGGCGGGCGGCGCGCCAGCCGCACGAGGGTCATCTCCAGCGCCATGCGCGGATGCGAGCTGCGCGCGATCTCGTCGTAGCTACGCGAGAAGCCCTGGTACAGCCGGGTGAGGTCGTCGGCGTCGCCGCGCGCCGCCAGATCCATCACGTCCTTGGCCTCCTCGGCGGCCAGATCCATCAGCGATGCGCCGTCCGCGCCGACCACCTTGGCGAGCACCAGGTTGCGCAGGTGCTGCAGGACGTCGCGCGCCACGTGCACCAGGTCGAACCCCTGCTGCGCCAGCCGGTCGACCACCTTCAAGGTCGCCGCTGCGTCCCCGTCGACCAGCGCCGTCGCCAGCTCGTGGAGGATGCTCCGGTCGGCCACGCCGAGCACGCGGGTCACGTCCTCCGCCTTGAGCGTGGTGCCGCTGAAGGCGATCACCTGATCCATCAGGCTCATCGCGTCGCGCATCGAGCCGGCCGCCTCGCGCGCGATGGTGGCGATCGACGGCTCGTCCGCCTGGATCTTCTCGGCCGCGAGCACGTCGCGCAGCCGCGCGGCGATCGTCTGCGCGCTGATCAGCTTGAAGTCGTAGCGCTGGCAGCGCGACAGGATGGTGACCGGCACCTTGTGCACCTCGGTCGTCGCGAAGATGAACTTCACGTGCGGCGGAGGCTCCTCCAGCGTCTTCAAGAACGCGTTCCACGCCGCGTTCGAGAGCATGTGGACCTCGTCCACGATGTAGATCTTGTACCGGTCGCGCGCCGGGCGGAAGGCGAGCCCCTCCTGCAGCCGGCGCACCTCGTCGACGCCGTTGTAGCTGGCGCCGTCGATCTCCTGCACGTCGATGTCCGAGCCGGCGGCGATCTCGGTGCACTGCGGGCACACCTGGCACGGCGTGGAGGTGGGCCCCTTCGCCTGGCCGTCTGCCCCGGTGCAGTTGAGACACTTGGCGAGCAAGCGCGCGCTGGTCGTCTTGCCCACGCCGCGGACGCCGGTGAAGAGAAACGCGTGCGCGATGCGCCCCTGCGCGATGGCGTTGGCGAGGGTCCGCGCGACGTGCTCCTGCCCGACCAGATCCTGGAAGGACTGCGGCCGGTACTTGCGCGCGAGGACGAGATAGCTCACGGACGAAGGAAGTAGAACATCCAGGAGGGGAGATAAAGGGTGCCCCGTGAAATGAAAAAGGGGCCCTCGCGGACCCCTTCTCCCTTCTGCACATCGCGCCGGCGGCGCGACGTTTTCAGCCCGCCTGCAGCTGCTTGACGAGCTCCGGAATCGCCACGAACAGGTCCGCGACCAGCCCGTAGTCGGCCACCTGGAAGATCGGCGCCTCGGCGTCCTTGTTGACCGCGACGATGACCTTCGAGCCCTTCATGCCGGCGAGGTGCTGGATGGCGCCGGAGATGCCGATGGCGAAGTACAGCTGCGGAGCGACGACGCGACCGGTCTGACCGACCTGGAGCTCCGGCGGGGCGTAGCCGGCGTCGCAGGCGGCGCGGCTGGCGCCGACGGCGGCGTTGAGCAGGTTCGCCAGCGGGTCGAGGACCTCGGCGAACTTCTCCTTGAGGGCGCGACCACCGGAGACGATGACCCGGGCCTCGCCGAGGTCCGGACGCTCGCTCTTGGCGGCCTCGAGACCGAGGAACTCGACGCGCGCGGCAGCGGCATCGGGCGCGGCGGGCTGGGCAGCCTCGACGGGCGAGGCGCCTCCGCTCGGCTCGGCGGCGGTGAACTCGCTCTGGCGGACGCTGACCACCTGGAGCGCCGTGGTGAGGCGGCAGCTGGCGTAGGCGTTGCCGGCGTAGACCGGGCGACGGTAGACGAGCTTGCCGCCGTCGTCCTTCACGCCGCTGATGTCCGGGGCGTAGCCGGCGCCGAGCTTGGCGGCGATGCGCGGGGCGATGTCCTTGCCGAACGAGCTGGCGGTGACGGCGACGACGTCGAACCCGCCGGACTTGACGAGCGCGGCGACGGTCGGCGCGATGCGCTCGCAGACGGTGGCGGTGGGGTCCTCGACGGCGAGCACCTTGGCGGCGCCGTAGCCGGTGACCTCGGCAGCGGCGGCAGCGGCGCCTCCGCCGATGACGACGATGGAGAACGTGCCGCCAGCTGCGCCGGCCTGGCGAGCGAAGGTTATGGAGCTGTGGGTCGACTTGCGGACCTTGCCCTCGTGGAGCTCGGCGACGATGAGGATGTTGGTCATGATCTGGGTTCCTTTCGTCTGACGCTCAGAGGACCTTGGCTTCGCTCTTCAGGCGCGTGACGAGCTCCGCCACGTCCTTGACCTTCACGCCGGCCTTGCGGGCGGCGGGCAGCTCGAAGCCGAGGTACTCGATCTTCAGCGCGGTATCGGCCGCGAGCGTCTCGATCTTCTCCTCGACCAGCGGCTTCTTCTTCGCCGCCATGATCGCCATGAGCGCGGCGAAGCGGACGCCGTCCGGGTACTTGAAGCCGTCGGCGGTGTAGACCGACTTCACGCTCGTCGGGGCGACGATGCGGAGATCGACGGAGACGACCGCGGGGAGGGTGACCTTCAGGTTGATGGTGCCGCCGTCGACCTCGCGGTGGACGACCAGCGCGGTCTCCTTGCCGGGGGCGCCTTCGCTCTTGATGGAGCCGGCGAACGTCGCCTGGGGCCAGCCGAGGTACTCGGCGATGAGCTGCCCGACCTGGTTGGAGTCGCCGTCGACCGCCTGCTTGCCGCAGAGGACGAGGTCCGGCTTCTCCTTCTCGACGATCGCCTTGAGCGCACGAGCGACGAGGTCACCGTCGAGCTTGTCGTCGGTCACGTCGACGCGGATGGCGCGATCGGCACCGGTGGCGAGCGCTGCGCGGAGGGTCGCTTCGACCTCCTTGGGACCGAAGCTGACGACCACCACCTCACCCTGGCGTTGCTTGGTAGCGGCGCCGTTCTCCGTCAGGCGGAGAGCCGTCTCGACCGCGTACTCGTCGAACGGATTGGGCTTCCATTCGAGGCCAGTGGTCTCGAGCTTGGTGCCCGCAACCTTCACCTTGTTGGCGTTGTCCGGATCGGCGACCCGCTTCAGCGGAACCAGGATTTTCACGCGATGTCCTCTCGTGCTTTCGGGGCGACCATCGGCTTATGAATGGTCATTCAGTGCAGCTCGCCGGCATTCTCTAGGGGGCCGTACGCGGGCTGTCAACGCTGGTAGTGTGCCGTCCGGCATGACGATCAACTGCGACTTCCTGGTCATCGGCAGCGGCGTGGCGGGGCTCACCTTCGCGCTGGACGCCAGCGCCCACGGCGAGGTGGTGCTGGTCACCAAACGCGGCCGGGCAGACGCCAACACCACCTGGGCTCAAGGGGGCATCGCCGCCGTCGTCGATCGCGCCGACTCCTTCGACGCGCACATCAAGGACACGCTCATCGCCGGCGCCGGGCTCTCGCATCCCAAGTCCGTCGAGGTCTGCGTCCGCGAGGCGCCCGACCGCATCAAGGACCTGCGCGAACGCGGCGCCGTCTTCGACGAGTCCCACTCGCACGACCCCAACGCGCACTCCTTCGAAGAGGGGGGCGCGGTCGGTCACGACACCGACCTCGACCTGCACCTCGAAGGGGGCCACTCGGCGCGCCGGATCATCCACCGCGCCGACATGACGGGGCGGGAGGTCGAGCGCGCGCTCCTCGAGGCGGTGGCGGCCAACCCGAACATCCGCCTGCTCGAGAACCACATGGCGGTGGACCTCATCACGCTCAGCAAGTACGGCGGGCCCGAGGTCTGCGCCGGCGCGTACATCCTCGACGTCGACGCCGGCAAGGTCGTGACCGCGCTCGCCGGGGCGACCGTCCTCGCCAGCGGCGGCGCCGGCAAGGTGTATCTGTACACCACCAACCCCGACGTGGCGACCGGCGACGGCGTGGCCATGGCGTACCGCGCGGGGGCCGAGGTGGCGAACATGGAGTTCTACCAGTTCCACCCGACGGCGCTCTTTCACCCGCAGGCCAAGAGCTTCCTCATCAGCGAGGCGCTGCGCGGCGAGGGGGCGATCTTGCGGCGCCTCGACGGCACGCCCTTCATGGGCGACTACGATCCGCGCAAGGAGCTCGCCCCGCGCGACATCGTCGCCCGCGCCATCGATCACGAGATGAAGCGGAGCGGCGCCGAGCACGTCGACCTGGACATCACGCACAAGTCGGAGAGCTTCATCAAGGAGCACTTCCCCGGCATCGACGCCGAGTGTCGCAAGTGGGGGATCGACATCTCTCGCCAGCCGATCCCCGTCGTCCCCGCGGCCCACTACCAGTGCGGCGGCGTGATGACCGATCTCGAAGGGCGCACGACCATCCCCGGCCTGTGGGCCATCGGCGAGTGCGCCCACACCGGGCTGCACGGCGCCAACCGCCTCGCCTCCAACTCGCTGCTCGAGGGGCTCGTCTTCGGCCACCGCGCGGCGCTGGCGCTCAAGAACGTCCGCGAGATCAAGCGCGCCCACGACGTGCCCGACTGGGACGTCGGCACCGCCGGGCATAGCGACGAGGCGGTCGTCATCACGCAGAACTGGGACGAGCTGCGCCGCACGATGTGGAACTACGTCGGCATCGTCCGCTCGACGACCCGCCTGCGCCGCGCCGCCCGCCGCATCGCGCTCCTCCAGGAGGAGATCGCCGAGTACTACTGGACCTACTTCGTGACCCAGGATCTACTCGAGCTGCGCAACATCGCGACGGTCGCGCAGCTGGTGGTCGACTGCGCCAGCACGCGCAAGGAGAGCCGTGGGCTGCACACCACGACGGACTATCCGGCGACCGATCCGAAGCAAGCGCGCGACACGGTGGTCAAGCGCGGCGTCGCCGCTCGCCTCGCCGCGATCGATCCATGAATCCGAAACCGAGCGCGGAGCTTGCTCCGCCGATGAGCTTCTTCGCCGCGGCGCTGTGGACGCTCGGCGGCTCGCTGTTCGTGTCGCTCCTCGCCGGGCTGGTGGACTCGCTCCGTCCCGGCTCGGTGAACGATCTCGTGAGCCTCTCGGCGTGTCACGCGCTGGCGTACTCGGTCGCCCTGCTCGTCATCCTGCAGATGTACGCGCGCAAGTCGAGCGGGCGCGAGCTCCTCGGCCTCACCCGTCCGCGTCCGCTCGATCTGCTGGCGGCGCTGCTCGTCGGCGCGGGATCGGCGCCGCTGCTCAACGCGCTCGGCGACGCCTGGGTGGCCAAGCTCGACACGGTGGACGACGCCACCGATCTGGCCATCCTCGGCCACGTGGCCGGCGGCCGCTTCACGCTCGTCCTGATCCTCGGGCTCGTGCTCCCGCTGGTCTCGGAGATCTTCGTCCGCGGCGCGGTCTACGGCGGCCTCCGTCGCGGGCGGACCGCAGGGATGTGCATCGTGGCCACCGCGGTGTTCTTCGGCTCGACCTACTCGGCGGCGCTCCCCATGTGGCTCGTGCTCGGTCTCGGGCTCGCCTGGCTGCGCGAGGCGACGGGGAACGTCTGGGCCTCGCTCGTCGCGCGCGTCGCCTTCGCCTCGGTGCCGCTGGTGCCGCTCTTCCTCGGCCGCTCGCTGGACGACGACTACGTCTACCCGCACTGGGTCTGGGCGGCGTCGGTGGCCGCCCTCGTCCTCGGCCTCCTTTTCATCAAATGGACATCCGTACGAAGGGATCGCGTCGTCGTCGTCGCTACCTGAGCCGTCATCTTTCGCACACGAGGCGCTAACCCGCCGAAACGAGCGAGCTATTTTGCGTTCGGGTGATCTGTACACTTCCGCTGGCCCCCTCCGGCGAGGCAGGCTCTCGCCTCACGAGGTGCCTTCATGTCGACTCATCGTGTGAGCTTCGCTCTGTCTGTATGCGTCACGTGCGTCACGATTCTTGGATGCGGCGCGTCGCCGCAAGATGGGACATCCGGCAACAGCAGCACCAGCACGACCGGCGCCACCAGCTCTGACAACGCCGTCACCGAGACGCGCTCGGGGACGACCATCGCCACCGGTCTCACGTCGGACTTCCAGACGTGGCTCAAGACCAACTACCCCAGCGACGACTTCGTCCGCGCCGACGTCCCCGGGGGCAGCTTCGGCGGGCGCACCTCGGCGGGGCAGACGCTCGCGCACACGCCCATCGTCTTCGTCCACGGCAACTCGGACAGCGCGCTCGGCACGGGCACGGCGCTCACCACCGGGTGGGTCGCCTCGACCAGCTACTTCCTCTCCGAGGGCTACACCAGCGCCGAGCTGTACGGAACCACCTGGGGACCGGCCAACGAGGACCTGGCCTCGCTCCAGGATCACTCGCGCGCGTACGTCGGCGTCACCCGCCGCTTCCTCCAGGCGGTCCTCGCCTACACCGGCGCGAGCAAGATCGACGTCATCTCGCACTCGATGGGGGTCACGCTCTCGCGCGCGGCGATCATCGGTGGCACGACCGTCGACGCGCAGGGCAGCTACAACATCGGCGCCTCGATCGGCGGCAGCGTCGACACCTTCATCGGTATCGCGGGTGCCAACCTCGGCCTGACCAACTGCTACGCGACCGAGGAGCTGCCGACCTGTGGCGACGAGGCGGGCCTCTACCCCGGCGTCCTCGAGTTCGGCGTGGTCGTGGACCGCTCGCAGTTCCTCACCAACCTCTACGCGCACAAGGGGGGCGAGGCGTCCTACCGCTACGCCATCTTCTCCACGGTCGACGAGGTCATCGAATATGGCGACATCGTCTACGGTCAGTACACCAGCGAGCTACCGGGCGAGACCGGGGTGAAGATCTACG
>JAMFST010000363.1 GCA_026225435.1 Labilithrix luteola | reverse complement strand
TCGCTGGCGTCGCTGGCGTCCGTGGCGGCGTCCCCCGCGTCGGTGTCCGGCGGTGCGGCGTCGGCGCCGGGGAGCGAGGAGGAGAGCTGGCAGACGCTGACCGTCGCGTTGGCGCGGTTCACCGGACAGCACACGCCGCAGGTAGCGACGAGACCCGTGCCCGAGCCCGAGGCGATGCAGTACTGCGAACCGGCGCTCCCCAGGTCCCCGCCGGGGACGCAGACGAGCCCCGGCTGGCAATCGTCACTGCCGTTGCGGGTGTTGCGCGTGTCGCAGCGTTCCCCTTCGGCCTCGTCCGAGCAGGCGGCGAAAATGACGATCATCGCCGGGAAGAGCAGCGAAAGAACGACTACGAGCGGGCGGCGCGACGTCAAGATGGGCGCAAGGTAGTGAAGCGAGCGCCGTTTTTCATGCGAATTCGTGTCCTGCCCTACGCGGGCGCGCTGTCGGAGGCTCCGTCCTTGCGCTTTTTGTCCTTCGCTTCGACCGCCGCGCCGAAGAGACGGGCGTACTGGGCGGCGCTGGCGACGGAGAAGATGAGCGAGATGTACACCAGGGCGCGCCCCACGTGGACGACGTCGACCACGCCGAGGTCGATGGGGCCGAACGCCAGCCGGTACGGGTAGCCGAGCAGGAGCGCGACGATCCCGATCATCTGCAGCGCGGTCTTCGTCTTGCCGTCCTGGCCGGCGGCGATGA
Source organism: Labilithrix luteola (assembly GCA_026225435.1). Taxonomy (GTDB): domain Bacteria; phylum Myxococcota_A; class Polyangia; order Polyangiales; family Polyangiaceae; genus JAMFST01. The sequence goes on along the minus strand of JAMFST010000363.1, from coordinate 6,164 downwards.
CCACGCCTTCGCTGGAGGCGATGCTGCGCAAGCCGGTGACGCTCATCTCCCGGGCGAGCAGCACCACGACCACCCACGGCGAGACGCGCCCCATGGGGACCATCCACACCAGCGTCGCCATGACGATGAGCTTGTCGGCGAGCGGGTCGAGGAACTTCCCGAGCACGCTCACCACGTTCATCTTGCGGGCGAGCCAGCCGTCGATGGCGTCGGTGATCGCGGCCAGGGTGAAGATGATCGTCGCCCAGAAGCAGGCGCGCGGCGTCCCCTGATCGAGGTACCAGAGGCACGCCGGGATCATCAGGACCCGGGTGAAGGTGACGAGGTTGGGGAGGTTGACCGCGTCCTGCGCGAGGGTGCGGCGCTTCTCGCGGCGGTCGTCCTTCGTGGTCAACACGGGAAGGGCCGGCGACAGCTTGGCGTCGTCGGTCATCAGCCGAGCGCCAGGAGAAGGTGCGCCGCGCCGGTGGTGCCGGCGGTGCTCGCGCCGGTCGTGCCTGGCGCGGTGAAACGGAGGAGCGCGCGCAGGCCGAGCGGAGCCTCGCCGGCGCCGGGAGCATGCGCCAGGAGCCGGCCCGTCCAGCCGACCAGGGCACGATCGGCGCGCACGTTCATCGGCTCGTCGGCGTCGACGCGCACGCGGCGCAGGGCGGCCATCGCCTCGACGAGGACCTGGCCTTCCCCCTGGAGCTGCACGACCTGGATGTCGCCGACCCGGGCGCTCGCGTGGGTGAGCGAGCGATCGAAGGCGATGAGCGCGTCCTCGCGCACGAAGAGCGGCTGATCGCCGGCGGCGTTCGCAGCGCTCACGTTCAGCGTCTCGATGCGGTGCGCCGAGCGCGGCGAGAGGAGCAGGCGCCCCGGGCCGGTCGCCTCGACGAAGGGGTGCGTCGCGCCGCCGAGCAGCACGTGCTGGTGCTCGTCACGCTCCACCAGCGCTCCGAGCTCCGTGGTGAAGGCGCGGATGGCGTCGACCCGCACGTTGAACCCGGTGTCGGCGCGCAGGGACAGCTCGGCGAGCAAGTTCGCGCCGCCGGCCGCGGGAGCGAGCGAGCGGAGTGACGCGGCCGGTGCCGACGGATTCGACACCGATGACGGCGCGGGCGACGAGGGGGTGCGGAAGGAGCGGGCGGTCGGATGACCGACACCCGCGCCGCCGTTGGAGCTGCTGGGCCCGCTGGCGCTGCGGACGCGCGCGCGCTCCTGCAGCTCCCGCGCGCGCGGATCGTTCGGCTCGTGGAGCAGAGCGCTCTCGACCTCGACCATGGCCTCGCGCGCGGCGCCGTCCTCGAGCAACGCGCTGGCTCTGTACAGATGGTAGAGAAAGTCCTCCGTCGCCATGGAACCCGCGCGCCAGCCTAGCGCAGATCAGCGTCGTGCTTCGCACGACGTTCGCCGAAGGCGATGTGGGGAGGCTCGAAACCGTGAGGTTTCGAGGGGAGCGCCCGAGCTCCCACAGGAGTGTCCTATCGGGATGGAACGGAAGCCGCGGGTTCTCGCAAGACGACGACCACGGTGACGGCGGCGGCGACGAGCAGGGCGCCGAGCGCGACCGGTCCTTCGAAGGGGGAGACGGCGCCCGCGGCGAGCGCGCTCCGGGCGTCGAAGAGGCCACCCTGGGTGAGCGCCTCGGCGGCGAAGCTCCAGCCGATGTGGGCGCCGACCGGGCGGAAGGCGCCGCGATCCTTGAGCCAGAGGGAGCCGAAGAGCGTCGCCAGGAGCGCGCCTTGGGCGATCGCGCTGACGTGTCCTCCTTCACCGTACGCGTGCGCCGCGCCGACGAGCGCCACCGCGGCGAGGCCGATCGCGCGCTTCCGGGTCGACAGCGGGCCGCCGGGCGACGACGGGCCGGCGCCGACGAGCCGGAGCACGGCGCCGCGCAGGAGCAGCTCGTCGCGCACGGCGGTGAGGATCACGGTGACCAGGCCGAGCGCGAGCGCGGCGAACGAAGCGTGCGACAAGGTCAACGTCGCGCGCTGCAGCGCCAGGCCGGCGCACAGGACGAGCGACGCCAGCCCGAGCCCGAAGATCGCGCCGCGCACCACGCGCCCGACGACCTGCGTGGTGGTCGGCTCGGGGCGATGCGGATCGCTCCAGGCGACGCCGAGACGACCGCCGGCCAGCTCCGCGGTGACCGCCTCCACGCCGAGCGCGAAGAGCGACGAGTCGGCCAGGACCATCGCCTCGATGGCCCACAGCGCGCGCGCTCCGAGGAGCACCGCGACGAGCGTGACCGGATCCGAACGCCGCTTGCGCGCGGTCTTTGCGTTCGCGCCGCTCACGAGAGCGCGGCGAGCATGTCAGAAGAGGGATCGTCGAAGGACGCGAGCAAACCCGGCAAGCCCCCGGTGTGGACGAAGAGCACCCGCGAGCCGCGGGGGACGTCTCCGCGCTCGACCGCGCGGGCGAGGCCGAAGAGCGCCTTGCCGGTGTACACCGGGTCGAGCACCAGGCCGGTCGCGCGGACCACGTCGCGGAGGAACACCAGCTGCTCGGCGCTCATCTGCCCGTAGCGCGGCCCCTTGGCCTGATCGTCGACCACCAGCGTGGCCGACGCGTCGAGCTCGGGCTCGTAGGTGCGCGCCTCGACGATGATGTGCTCGATGACCTTGTGGAAGTAGGCCGCGTCGTCACAGACGGCGAAGGCGCGGACCGCCGGCGCCACGTCGTAGCGCGCGCAGCCGAGGGCGATGCCGGCCGCGGTTCCCCCCGATCCGCAGGCGTGCGCCACCAGATCGAAGCGGCGGATCTCGCCGCACAGACCGAGCGCCAGCTGCCGCGCCGTCTCGCGCATGGCGTCGACGTAGCCGAGCGCGCCGAGGCCGTTGCTCCCGCCTTCGGGGATGACGTACGGCTGCTCGCCACCGCGCCACGCCTCCTGCGCCGCGCTCTCCATCAGCGCCGCCCGCTCGCGGTACTGCGCCGGCGTGATGCGGCGGATCTCCGCCCCCACCAGCCGATCGAGCAGCACGTTGCCGCTCCACGGCGGCTCGGCGGACGGGTCCTCGGTGCGCAGGAAGAGGATCGAGCGCATCCCCAGCCGCGCCGCGACCAGCGCCGTCGCTCGCGCGTGGTTCGACTGCAGCGCGCCACAGGTCAGGACCACCTTGGTCCCCTTCGCGCGCGCGTCGGCGAGGAGGAACTCGAGCTTGCGCAGCTTGTTCCCCGCCTCGGCGCCGCCGGTGGCGTCGTCACGCTTCACCCACACTTCGGTCCCCACGAGCGCGTCGAGCGCCGGCAGGTGGACAATCGGCGTCGGCCCGTGAACGAAGGGCAGGCGCGGCGACTTCATCCGAAGGCCACCAGCTTGGCGTTGGCTTCCACCGGCTCGCCCGCCTTGACGAAGATCTCGCTCACCTTGCCGGCGACCTTCGCCTTGAGCTCGTTCTCCATCTTCATCGCCTCCACGACCATGACCGCCTGGCCGGGCGCGACCTCGTCGCCGACGGCGACCATGACCTTCACGACGCGCCCCGGCATCGGCGACTTGAGCAGCTTGTCGGCCTTGCCGCCGCCGCCGCTCTGCGCCGCTGCGGCCGCGCGCTGGCGCTCGCTCTCGACGCGCACGTAGCTGCGGTGCCCGCTGGCGATGATGCCCAGATCCGGCGGGCTCCCCTCGACCGTCAGGTCCACCACCTTGCCGTCGATGATCATCGACAGCTGCGAGGTGGAGGCGCCGAGCGTGGCCACGTCGACCTCGACTGGCTTGCCATCCAGCTGCACGGACAGCGCTCCCGAGGGGAGGGCGGTCACGTCGACGTAGACCGGTTTGGCGTCCGCTGCCGAGCTCAGGTTCACGAAATAGCGCATCGCATCGCGACCTATACCCCGAAGTGCACCTGTGCGGCACACCCCTCTCGCATGCTATGGGCGCGGCATGACGAATCCGGTGGAAGTCGGCAAGCCGCTGTCTCTTCTGGACCTGGAGGACGTGGCCGTGCGCCGTCGTCCTGCGGTGCTCGCCGAGGAGGCGCGCGCCAAGGTGGCCGCCTCTCGCGCTGCGGTCGAGGCCGTGGCCCGAGCGGGAGACGACGCGCCGCGGGTCTACGGGATCAACACCGGCTTCGGCGCGCTCAGCGAGACGCGCATCGGCGCCGCCGACGTGCGCGATCTGCAGCGCAACCTGGTGCGCTCGCACTCCACCGGCGTCGGGCCCAACCTGTCGATCCCCGAGGTGCGCGGGATGATGCTGCTCCGCGCGCAGGTCATCGCGCTCGGTCACTCCGGCGTGCGGCCGCTGGTCGTCGATCTCCTGCTCGGCATGCTCAACGCCGGGGTCCACCCGCGCATCCCGGCGCAGGGCTCGGTCGGAGCCTCCGGAGATCTCGCGCCGCTCGCGCACCAGGCGCTCACCGCCATCGGCGAAGGCGAGGCGACCATCGACGACGGCAAGACGTACATCGCGTCGTCCGAGGCGCTGGCCCACGCCGGTCTCACGCCGGTGACGCTCGAGGCCAAGGAGGGGCTCGCGCTCATCAACGGCACCCAGTACATGGCCTCGCTCGGCGTGCTCGCGCTGCTCACGGCGGAGCGGCTCTGCATCCTCGCCGACGTCGCGGGATCGATGAGCCTCGAGGCGCTCAAGGGCTCGAGCAGCCCGTTCGATCCGCGCCTGCAGGCCGCGCGTCCGCACCCGGGGCAGGGGAAGGTCGCCGCCAACCTGCGCAAGCTGCTCGCCGACAGCGCCATCGCCGAGAGCCACCGCGACTGCGGCAAGGTGCAGGACGCCTACTCGCTGCGCTGCATGCCGCAGGTCCACGGCGCCTCGCGCGATGCGCTCGGCTACGTCCGCTCGGTGCTGGAGATCGAGGTCAACAGCGTCACCGACAACCCCAGCGTGTTCCTCCGCGACGGCAAGCACGCCGAGGACGCGACCACCGTGACCGACGCGATGGACATCATCAGCGGCGGCAACTTCCACGGTCAGCCGCTGGCCATCGCCCTCGACATGGCGGCGATCGCCGTCGCCGAGCTGGCGAACATCAGCGAGCGGCGCATGGAGCAGCTGGTCAACCCGGCGCTCTCGACCGGTCTCACCCCGTTCCTCGCCGAGGCGAGCGGCCTGCACTCGGGGTTCATGATCGCCCAGGTGACCAGCGCCTCGCTGGTGAGCGAGAACAAGGTGCTCTGCCACCCGGCCAGCGTGGACTCGATCCCCTCTTCGGCCGGCAAGGAGGACCACGTGAGCATGGGGAGCGTGAGCGCGCGCAAGCTCGGGATGATCGTGCAGAACGTGAAGCTCGCGCTGGCCATCGAGGTGATGACGGCCGCCGCCGGTCTCGACCAGCGCGCGCCGCTCGCCCCCAGCCGCGGCGTCGCGGCGGCGCAGGAAGCCGTGCGCGCGCGCGTCCCGAAGATGACCGGCGACCGCCCGCTCTACCGCGACATCGAGGCGGTGACCGCGCTCATCGAGAGCGGGGCGCTGGTGTCAGCGGTGGAAGCGGCGGTCGGGCCGGTCAGCTGAGGCAGATCACCAGCCGAGGGCAGTCTTCAACGCCGCTGCCACCTTGGTCGCGACCGTCGACTGCTCGCTGACGCTGGGGTGATCGGCGCAGCCACACAGGGTTGCGTTGCCCGCCACCGTGCAGTCGGGCTCGATGCCGACCTGGAGATCGGCGATCCTGGTGTCGCCGTTGGCCGTGAAGTGGGCGACGACCGTGTCGAGGTCCGTCTTCAGGTCGTCGTACGCGTTCTGGTAGGGATAGGACTCGGTGATCAGCGGACCGGCCAGCAGCAGGATGTACGCGTTGGGATAGTTCGTGCGAACCGTCGTCACCAGCGCCTCGTAGGGCTTGGTGAACTTCGTGCCGGGGTTGCCGAAGTGCGCCTGGTTGTACCCGTCGAAGTCGTTGGTCCCGAGGTTGATGACGACGGCGTCCACCGGGGTCGCGAAGTCGTACGCGGTCTGGCTGAAGATATCGACCGCGAGCGGGTACTCGAGCCCGATCGGATCGCTCGTGTCGCCGTTGGCGTCCATGTACACGCCCTCGCCGGAGTGGGCGATGGCGACGTAGGACGCGCCGAGCATGTGCGCCGTATCGCCGCTGTAGGCGAGGTAGGCGTCGTTGTAGTCCCCGTCGTCGCTGCAGCTGGCGTTGGGACCGAGAACGCCGAACCCGGCGGTGATGGAGTCGCCGATGAACTCGATGCGTCGCGGGTAGGGG
>JAMFST010000362.1 GCA_026225435.1 Labilithrix luteola | reverse complement strand
GGTCGTCCTGTGCAGTGACCGCCAGGAGCAGCCGCGTCGCTGCCCAGGCGCCGCGTGCATCGACGACCGTGGGCTCGAGCACGTCACCCGCAAGCTGCGGAGCACTCTCGAGGTTGAAGCAGGACGCTCCGGCCCCGCCGAAAGCGTCGTCGTGCGCAACGCCGGCGGGCCGCAGGACGAGCATCCCCGGGCCGCAGTCGAGGACGCGCCGGCCGTGACGCTCGCGGAAGCTGCCCCGCAGGACGAGGCAGGCGGTGCTCCGGTCATGCGCGTGGACGGGCAGTCGCGTGCCGCTCGGATGGTGCGTCTCGCTGAGGCGGGCGCCGGGAGTACGCCACACGTGTCCGCACGAGCCATCCAGACCCATCGGCCGCATCACGGCGTCAACAATGGCCGGTGATCGATGATGATGATCCACATGGATGGCTCACCCATTCCAGCAAGCTCGCGCGATCGCAAGTCCGATGCCTTCCTTCGTCGCGGGCGCGTGACGGACGGGCAGGACGGTAGGGGGTGGGAAAGGTTCAGCGCGCCTGCCGCGAAATCGATCTCGCAGACGCACGGCGTCGAAGGCGCGAAACGCGCAGGATGCGGCGGATGCGCGCACGACCGTGCACTGCCGCGAATCTTGCAAACGCCGCAGGCGGGACAGATCCCGAGGAGGAACGCTCGATGATCGCGATGCACCGAGGGCTTCTGGGTGTGGGTTTCGCCACGATGATGAGCGCCTGCTTCGTCTCTCATGACGAGCCCGTCGAGGGAACGGGCGCGACCGGCGAGTGCACCCTCGACCTGGACTGCGCGGAGTCGGACCAGACCTGCTCCACCTCGCAGTGTGTGGGCGGAAAGTGCACCAGCACGAACGCACCGGAGGGGGCGGCTCCACAAGGAGGCAGCGAGGCGTTCAATTGTACGCGCACGGTCTGCGACGGGATGGGCAAGACCACCACCGTGGCCGACGACAGCGTGCCGCCGGCATCCACCGATGCCGAGCCATGCCACCAGATCGTCTGCCAGGCGGGCGTGGCGGTGAGCGTGGCCACGCCCAACGTCACCTCGGACAGCGACCCGGGTGACTGCATGGAGACGACCTGCGACGCGACGGGCATGCCCGAAGCGACCCCCGACCCGAGCGACGTGCCCACCGACGTGGCGCACGACTGCATGAAGCCCGGCTGCTCGCCGGCCGGGATGCCGACGTCGACGCCCGACCCGACCGATCTGCCGACCCAGGAGACGGGCGATTGCCAGACGGCCGGATGCGACGCCAGCGGCAACACGACGATGACGGCAGACAACAGCGACCCTCCGGCGGCGACCACGTGCATGACGTTCGCCTGCGCGAGCGGCAAGGCGGTCGGTACGCCGCAGAACCCCACCGCCAACTGCTCCGACTACGGCTTCGTCTGCGGCGCCGACGGTCTGTGCACGACCTGCCCCACGCCCGACGCGGCGTGCACCGATCCCGGTCCGGGCGCCGCGGCGCGCACGCCGACGAGCGCGTACGACTTCGGCGGCATCGGCCACTGCGACAGCGGCGGGCGCAACTTCTGCGGCGCCCTGAACGCGGGGCAAACCGCGTACTTCACCTGGAAGGACGACGGCACCGGGCCCTTCTGTGACTTCGATCCGTACATCGAGGTGAAGCCGCAGGGCGCGGTGACCCTCTGTGAGTACTCGGACAATTGTTCATCCCTCACCTGCCCGGCGGGTACGACCGCGTCGACGTTGGGGAGCGCGAATGGCTGCTGTCTCGCGGCCAGCGCGGGCGACTACCAGGGGTTCGCCTTCCCCGCCTGCGCCGGCGGGCGCCTCTACGCCACCGTCACGCCGGCCAGCGCGAGCTGCACCGGCTACGACCTCGAATTCAACGATTGATCACGCCTTCCGGCACCTCGCCGCATATGCCGCCGGGGTCACGCCGACTTGCGCTTTGAAGTCCCGGATGAAGTGCGCTTGATCGAAGTAGCCGAGCTCCTGCGCGAGCGATGACCAGCACGGCGGCGCACCCGTGACGATCCGCTCGCAGGCCTCGTGAACCCGGTACCGGCGCACGACCCACTTGGGTCCGACGCCGACGTGGCGACGGAAAAGGCGATCGAGCGTGCGGGTCGAGACCCCCACCCGCGCGGCGAGCTCGGACACCCGCGCGATCGACGGATCAGCGCGGGCGATCTCCACCGCGCGGGCCGTGACCCGACCGAGATCGTCGACAACGGGATCGAAGGAGCGGAGAAAGGCCGTGACGAGCGCGATGCGCGCGTCGTCCGTCGATGCGTTCATCACCGCGGCCTCGAGCGACGCGCCCGGCTGCCCGAACACCTCCGCGATCGCCAGCTCTCGCTCCCGCAGCACGCTCACGTCGCGACCGAAGAAGGGGAAGAACCCCGCGGGACGAAACTTCACGCCGATGACCCACCCTTCGCCGGCGAGCCGGGCGATGAAGCGGCTGCTCGCGACGCCGTGGATCCCAGGACGATGCGTCCCGAAGACCAGGTTCACGTTCGGATGCGGGAGGGTCTCCTGCGCGAAGGGCTTGGCGACATGCAGACTCCAGCGAACGCTCCAGTAGCGCTCGACGACGTCGACGAGATCGGCCGCGGGCTCGCGGCGCTCGAGCGTGAAGTACGCCTCGCCTGAGCGCGGATCGAGGATCCCGTGAGTCGGAGCGCTCGCCATGCCCTGTCTCGTTTCTACAATACGTTCGCGCCGCGAGGGTCGAAGCTCTGGCCATGGACGCAAGAACCTACGAAGGAAGCTGTCACTGCGGCGCCGTGAAGTACGAGATCAAGCTCACGCCGCCCGACAGGGCATATGCCTGCAACTGTTCGATCTGCTCGCGCGCGGGCTGGCTCCTCGCCTTCGCCCCCGCGACCGAGTTCCGGCTCGTCCAAGGTGACGATGCGCTCGCCGACTACCAGTTCGGCAAGAGGAGCCTCCATCACACCTTCTGCAAGACGTGCGGCGTGCGCGCCTTCTCTCGTGGCGCCGACAAAGCCGGCAGCGCGACGGTCGCGGTGAACTTGCGCTGCGTGCCGGAGATCGAGGCGTCGAAGCTCCCGGTCCAGGAATTCGACGGCGCTTCTCTTCCCGTGTGACGCGGAACGCTCCTCGCCCCTCGAGCCCGCGCACGGATCGTTCGTGACATACTGAGCGGCGATGATGCTGCTCGTGGCCGCCGTGTTGATCGGGATCATCGTCCTGCTCGGCAAGTGGCTCGACGAGGTCACGCCGAAGCCAGACGATCCCTCGACGGTACGGTACACGCGCTACAAAGCGCGAACACTGCCACGTAGAACCGGTTGGGCGTTCGGTCTGTCGTGGCTCGTGCTCTTCGTCGTGACGTTGCTGACGGCGGCGATGGTGCAGCCTCCGTTGGCCATCGTCCTCTTGCTGCCGGTGACGTTCTTCGTCTGTCCGCTCGTCACCATCGCGCTCTTTCTCTGGAGCGGATCCGTGGTCGATGTACGGACCGACGGTCTTCTCCTCTGGCATCGCATACGTCCGACACGCTTCTGGCCCTACGCCGAGCTCGACGAAGCGACGCTCGATACGAAGTCGGAGAGCATCGAAGTACGCGCGCAGGGAAAGCGCGTGGCGATCATCGACCTCGTCGGGGCCTCCGAGGTCGTGCTGCAGGACATCGAGCGCGGGATGCAGAATGCAAAATTGACAAATGGTCCAATGTCCGCCGCGATGGATCTCGACCCGAAGGAGCTCGGTCGGGCGTCGCTCGGTCTCGCGAGCTATCGACTTCCAGCGCCGACGCGAGAGCAGCTCTGGTCCGTCGTCGAACGAAGAAATGCGCCGCGGCACATGCGGATCGTCGCGGCCAAGGCGATCGCGGACACGTCGGCACCCGGCGAAAGGAAGCGAATTCGCATCGCCGCCGCGACCAGCCCCGATGCGAGCTTTCGCCGATCGCTCGAAGCGTTGGCGGAGGACGAAGAAGCGATCGACGAGGCTGGCGCAAAAGCCCAGGCTCGTTGATCACTCGTCGTCGCGGCGCCAAGAGCGGAGCGTGGCAGCGAGGATC
>JAMFST010000361.1 GCA_026225435.1 Labilithrix luteola | reverse complement strand
TCCGGCACGGTCTCGCCGCGCGACGAGACGACACGCTGCGCTTCGCCCACGACGGCCTCCCTTTCTGCCTCCTGCCCGGGCTCGAAGCGCTCTACGACGACCTGAAGACCCATCGCTTTGCCGCCATGATCGAGGCGGACGAGGACGACTACGTGCCGGTCGACGAGGTCGCCAAGGTCCATCCGGACGTGTGTGCCCCCTGCTCGCTGCGCGGCGCGTGCCCCGGTCTTTACCGCGGCTACCAGGAGGTCCACGGCGAAGCCGCGCTGGTTCCCCGCACCGGGCCGCGCTCCAACTCGTACACCTTCGTTCCGGAGCGTGACATTGCGCGGACCCCCGGCGCGCCTTGTCCGGTTCGTGCGGACGGCGTCACCCCCTACGACCGCGGGCGAACGCTGTTCCTCCAGCTCAAGGACCGCCTGCGCCTCTTCCGCACCGAGACGCGCGACTTCGGCGACGCGGAGCTGCTCTTCACCAAGGAGAACCTCGGACAGATCTACGTCGACGTCTCCGGCAAGGTCGCGCCCGACGACTTCGCCCGCGACCTGAAGAAGCTCGAGCCGGCCGCAGAATGCGAGGCGTGTGACGCGCGGTCCGCCTGCACCGGCGCGTGGAAGGTCGCGCCCGGCAACGCCTTCGCGCGCGACGAGGCGCGCCTGCTCGCCTTCCTGTCGACTTTGCGTGGCTCGGTGCTCGACCTGGGCTGCGGCGACGGGCGGTACCTTCCGGCGCTCCTTGCCGACGCCGAGGCTCGCGATCTTTCGTACACCGGCGTCGATCCCGACGCCGAGGCGGTCGCGATCCTCCAGCGTCGGTACGGCTCGCCGCGTGCCTCGTTCCGGACGGCGCGAGCCGAGGCGTTGCCCGCGGAGCTCGCCGCGCGAACCTTCGACCACGTGCTCCTGCTCCGCAGCTTCAACCACCTGGAAGATCCGGACGGCGTGCTCGATCTGGCCAGCGCGCGGCTCCGCCCGGGCGGCACCTTGACCGTCATCGACAACGTTCCGTTCGGCCTCCTGCGGCAGGCTGCGCACGCGCGCCGCGCGGAGGTCGCCGAGGTCGCGCGCTTCGAGCACCTGCGAAACGAGAGCGCGGCCGACGTCGCGCGCCGCATGAAGGGTCGCCCCTTTCGCCTCGACGAACGCCGCGATGTCCAGCCGAACACTTCGGACCAGTGGTCCCTGCGCTACACCCGCACCGAGAATCTCCCATGACCGCTTCCAACTCGCCCGCTTCCCCGCCCGATCCTTCGCGCCGCCGTTTGCCCATGGCGCCGTCGGACAATGCTCCGCTGGCCGATCTGCAGAACGAGCTGCTCGGAGACTCGAAGATCGACGCCCACGAAAACGCCGCGCACGAGAAGCGCAACTGGGTGCGGCTCTCCTACGACTGCAACAACAAATGTATTTTTTGCCTCGACTCCGACGCGCACAACGGGACGATGCGCGCCAACGACGAGATCAAGGTGCAGATCATCCAGGGGCGCAAGAAGGGGGCCCAGCGGCTGATCCTGTCGGGCGGGGAGCCGACCATGCACCCGAACTTCCTCGACTTCGTGCTGCTGGGAAAGCGCGCCGGCTATCCCAAGGTGCAGACGGTGACGAACGGGCGGATGTTCCAGTATCCGCAGTTCCTCCAGACCGCGGCGGACAACGGGCTCCACGAGATCACCTTCTCGCTCCACGGGCACACCGCCAAGCTGCACGACGGCCTGGTCGGCACGCCGGGCGCCTTCGTGGAGGAGGTGGCCGGGCTCAAGGCGGCGCTCGCGTCGCAGCGCTTCATCATCAACATCGACATCGTGATCACCAAGCGGAACGTGAAGCATCTGCCGGTGATGCTCGAGACGTTCATCGGATGGGGCGTGAAGGAGTTCGACCTCCTGCACATCATCCCCTTCGGCAACGCGTGGAGCGAGGCGCGCGACTTCCTCTTCTACGACCTCGACGGAAACCTCGAGTACCTGCAGCAGGCGTTTGCCTATGCGCGCCGTCCGGACGTGCACATCTGGTTGAACCGGTTTCCGCCGCCGTACGCCGAGGGCTTCGAGGACCTCATTCAAGATCCGTACAAGCTGAACGACGAGGTTCGCGGGCGGAAGGACGAGTTCGATCGGCTCGTCGCGCTCGGCACCAAGCTCTCCTGCCGGCAGCCGGAGCGATGCAAGCACTGCTACCTGGAGACGCTCTGCGACGGTGCGGACGTGGCCATCGCCGCGACCAAGGCGAAGGAGATCGACGTGGTGCGCGTGGCCAACGACTCGCTCCCTGCACGGCCATCGGCGCTGGCGAATGCGCGCGTACTTTCCCTCGTCGCCGAAGACGTGGCCAAGGCGACAGCGATCGCCGGCTCGTTCGGGACGAACCGCGCGGACGTGGAGCTCGATCTCGTCGACGCGACCGGTCTCGCCGAGTCCATCACCGTGGATGCGGCGAGCTCGCGCGCGAAGTGGGCGGGGCGGAGCCTGGCGCGCTGCGTGGCGCGCACGGCGGAAGCGGCGGACGCTCTGCTGGCCATCGACGCACCCTTCGACGTCGCGGTTCATCTGTCGAACGAGACCGAAGCGTTCGTTCGCGCGCACGCGGTGTCGCCCCGTCTCGTCGTGCTGCAGCCCAACTACGATCGCGTCACCGATGCGCGCGCGCACGACGTCGACACCAAGGCCTTCTTCGCGCTGCCGGAGATCGCCGCGGCGCCGGGGCTACGGGTGGAGAATGTCCCGGCGTGCCTCTCGGGGCGAACGCCGTTGCCCCATCGCTCCACCCTGGACACCGAGATGGTCGGCAGCGACGGGCGGCTCGACATGACCCGCTACACGCAACGCTTCGTCGCCGACGGCTTCTACACCAAGGCGCTCCGCTGCAAGGATTGCAGCCAGAACGCGACCTGCCGCGGCGTGCACGTCAACTGGGCCCGCGCGCACGGCTTTGCGCCGCTACGCCCCTTCTGATCCCTACAGCGCCGCCTCAGCGTTTGCCGTCCGGCGTAGGGAGCGCCCCGTGCTCCATCGCCACGCCGAGATGCTCCGCGCGCACCGCTTCGGACTTTCGCCGCGCCTGGTACAAGCGGACACCGCGGTCGGTCACTTCCCCGACCGCTGGCGCGTTCGGATCCTTCGGCGGGCCCTTGGCGCGCTCCTCCGCCGTCGACGTGTCCTTGGGGCGGGCGTCGAAGTCCTTCTGCCAGGCGGCCAGGCTCTGCCAGCGCTGGCGAAAGCTCGGATCGTGCGGATCTCGCAGGATCGACTCGACCACCGCGTCACGCGAGACGAACACCGGCGACAGCTCCGCGATGTCGTAGGCGTCGCCGCGATCGAAGAGCCCGCCGCAGATCTCGCGCAGGCTGCACCCGTCGCACGCCGGCGCGTACGCGTGCCCCCAGAGCGTCTGCCGCACCGTCTGCTTGTCGTCGAGAAAGTGCACCACGCGCTCCTCGCCCTTGACGATCTTGCGCGTCTCGGTGCTCGCCCAGGCGAAGTCGGTCATGTAGCAGAGCGGCACCTTCTCCACGCGGAAGGTGCGCCCCGACCGATGCAGGAGGCGCATCGCGCGGTCCAGCGAGACCTCGAACTCCGCCAGCCGCGGGGTGAACTGCGCCTGGTTCGTCTCCGCGCGCCCCATCGAGGGGTCGAGGTTGTTCCACACGAAGTGCCGGATGTACGGATGTTCCTTCATCCAGTAGGCGATCGTCTCGTCCAGGTGATCGGCGTTCAACTTGTTGATCACGCAGTTGACGTTGACCTCGATGCCGAAGCGATGCGCGTTCGCCGCCGCCGCGAAGGCGCTCTCCAGCGTGTCCGCCACGCCGCGCAGCATGGCCTCCACCTCCGGCCGCACCGAATAGACCGAGATGTGCACCAGCTTGAGGCCGGCTTCGGCCATCTCGCGCGCGAACTCCGGGTTCGCCAGGCGCGATCCGTTGGTGATCATTCGCACATGGAGCCCGACGTCCGAGGCGTAGCGCGCGATGCGCGGCAGCTCGGGGTGCAAGGTGGGCTCACCGCCGGTGAGGATGACGCCGAAGTACTCGCGCGCGACCAGGTCGTCCACCAACGTCTTCATCGACTCGAAGGTGTGGACGTACGGCGTCGACGGGTTGGAGCAGAACCCGCAAAGGTGATTGCAGTGACGAACGACCTGGATGTACCCGATGTTCGCCATCAGCTCGCGCGCTCTCGATAGTACTCCGTCCAGGAGCGAATCTCCTCGAGGAGCGCCTTGCCGCGCGAGGTCGGCCGGCCGTGGGTCAGCAAGACCTCGGCCCCTTCCGCGTTGATCTGGCAGACGCGGCTGTAGCGAGCCCGGAACGAATCATTCACCCGCGCGTCTCCCGACGCGATCATCCGCTCGTAGAGGCGCGCCACCGGCAGGAAGGCGTGCACCGCCAGGAGGACGCCGTGCAGCGGCCGCGGATCGGGGCGCACCGGCGAGGCGTACAGGGGCTGAAAGGCGTTCTCCAGCACCGGGTC
>JAMFST010000360.1 GCA_026225435.1 Labilithrix luteola | reverse complement strand
TGCCGATCGGCTGGCCGAAGGCGGTGCGCTTGCTCACGTAGTCGAGGGTGAGCGCGAGGGTCCCTTCCGCGGCGGACACGGCGGTGATGGCCAGCGAGAGCCGCTCCTGCGGCAGGTTCATCATCAGCTGCGCGAACCCCTCGCCTTCCTCGCCCAGGCGATTGGCGAGCGGGATGCGGACGTCCTCGAAGTGCAGCTCGCTCGTGTCCTGTCCGTGCAGACCTAGCTTGTCGAGGTTCCTGCCACGCGTGAAGCCAGCCATGCCGCGCTCGACGACGAAGAGCGAGAGACCGCGGTGTCGGTCCGCCGAGGTGCGGGCGACGACGATCACCAGGTCGGCGTTCTGGCCGCTGGAGATGAAGGTCTTCGCGCCGTTGAGGACGTAGCTGTCGCCGTCGCGCACCGCGGTGGTGGCGATGCCGGCGAGGTCGCTGCCGGTGCCTGGCTCGGTCATGGCGATGGCGCCGATCCGCTCGCCCGAGGTGAGCCCGGGGAGCCAGCGCTGCTTCTGCGCCGCCGTCGTGCGGCCCATCAAGTAGGGGCCGATGACATCGCTCTGCAACGCGAAGCCGAGACCGGGAGCGGCGTAGCCCGATCGACCGAGCTCCTCGTCGACGATGGCGTTGAAGCGGAAGTCGTCGAGGCCGAGACCGCCGTGCTCCACCGGGGTGGCGAAGAGCAGCAAACCGGCGTCACCCGCGCGGCGATAGAGGTCGCGGTCGACGCACTTGTTCGCTTCCCAGCGAGCGGCGTGCGGCGCCACCTCGCGGGCGATGAAGGCGCGCACCGTCGCGCGGAAGTGCTCGTGCTCCTCGCCGTACACCGTGCGCGGGACCTGATCGCTCACGACTTTTTCCTCGGTTTCGCGGGAGCGTCGGTGCCGAGACCGGCGAAGAGCAGGGCGCAGAAGGAGCGATAGATCTCCTCCGTCGAGGGCTTCGGCTTGCGCGAGCGCCAGCGCGTCACCCAGTTGAACATGCCGAAGATGGCGTAGACGGTCAGGTCCACGTCGCCCCGCACCAGCGAGCCATCGCGCATTCCCTGGGCGACGACGTCGGTGACGTGCTGGTTGATCTTCCGCCGGCGCGCGAAGTACTCGACGCGCCCCTCGGGCGACATCACGCGGTCGTCGCCGAGCACCAGGCTGACTCCGAAGTTGTCGGAGATGACCCGGAGGTATTCGTGGAGGAAGATCTCGAGGCGACGGCGCCCCGGCAGATCCGGTGAGTCGGCCGCAGCGACGGCCGCGTCGAGCCGCTCGCTCGCCTCGGTGACGCAGCCGAGGAGGATGTCCTCCTTGTTGTCGAAGTGGTAATAAAGGCTCGGTTTCGTGACCGAGAGCGCGTTGGCCACGTCGTCGAGCGACGTCCGGTCGTAGCCCTTGAGATCGAACTGCTCCGAGGCGATGCGGAGGATCTTGTCGCGACTGAGCGAGCCGCGCTGATGAGGAGTGGCGGCGGCGATAGCGGCTGTCTTGCGAGCGCGGGGCATGAGGGATGGGGATGCGAGATCAGCCGCGGCCGGTGGAGTAGCCACCGTCGCTGACGAGGAGGGTGCCGCTGATGTTGGCAGACGCGTCGCTCGCGAGGAAGACGGCGAGGTTGGCGATGTCGTCCTTGCTCGCCCAGCGCCCGAGCGGGATGTTCTTCGTCAGCTCGTCACGGTGACCGTCGCTGGGGGCGAGCCGCGCCATTCCTTCGGTGTCGCTGACCGGCCCGGGCGCGATGGAGTTCAACCGGATCCCCTCCGGCCCCCACTCGAGCGCCAGCGCGCGGATCATCGAGTCGAGCCCGGCCTTCGCCGCGCAGGCATGCACCTGCTGCGCGATGGCGGTGTACGACTGTACGGCCGAGAGGTTGATGATCGAGGCGCCCGGCCGGCGCAGGTGAGGGTAGGTCGCCTTCATGACGTGGAAGCCGCCGATGAGGTCGATGTCGATGACCGTGCGAAAGCCCTTGGGCGACAGATCGGCGGCGGAGGCGAGGAAATTCCCCGCCGCGCCGGAGACGACGACGTCGATCGGTCCGAAGCGCTTGGCGCACTCGTCCGCCGCGCCGGCCACCGCGTCGAAGTCGCGCACGTCGGCGACCGATCCGGCGGCGTCTCCGTGGACCTGGAGCTCGGCGACCGCGGCAGCGACCTTCTCCGCCTTGCGACTGAGGACGTGGACCCTGGCGCCGAGCGTCGCCATCCGCAGGGCGATGGCCAGGTTGATCCCGCTGGTGCCACCGGCGACGAAGGCGACGCGTCCCGCGAGGAGCCCGGGGGCAAAGACCTTGTCGGCGCTCATGACTTCGTCAGCCTCTCGACCGCCTTGCTCTCCTTCGCCTTGAGCCGCTCGTTGCCCACGCGGATGCGCTCCTTGAAGATCCCGCGCTGGAGAAGATCCTGGGTCACGCTCAGCTCGAAGGCGAGCGCGCTCAGGTGGTCCATGTTCCCCGACCGCAGGGCGACCCCCTTGAGCACGACGGCCAGCTCCGGCCCCATCTCGGCGATCTGCTTGGCGAGCTTCAGCGCCGTCGCCCGCAAGCTGCCCACCGGCACGACGTCGTCGACGAGCCCGACGCGAAGCGCTTCCTTCGCGTCGATCGGGTCGCCTGTGAAGAAGAGCCGGCGCGCGCGCTGCGTGCCGAGGCGCTGCACCATGCCGTGATAGAAGCCATTCATCGCGTACTTCACCTGCGTGGAGCCGAAGTGCGCGTTCTCCGACGCCAGGGTGATGTCGCACATGTTGGAGACATCCATCCCGTACCCCGGCGCGACGCCGGCGACCGCGGCGACCATCGGCTTGGGGTAGTCGTAGAAGGCCTTCATCAGCTTGAGCGCGAGGTCGGTGAAGCGCCTGCGCGCGTCGGCGTCGCTCTCGTTCAGCACGTCGAGCCGCCAGCCGGCGCAGAAGTACTCCTCGTTGCCGATGACGAGGACGCAGGAGACGGCGTCGTCCTCCGCCCAGGCGGCGAGCGCGGCGATGATCTCCTCGTGGAGCTCCCAGCCGAGCGCGTTGCGCTTCTCCGGGTGATGCAGCTGGAGGATCCCGACACCGTCTTCGACGGAGAGCAGCAGATGAGGGAAGTCGGTCACGAGGTGCCTTTCACGAAGCGAAGAACGCCAGGAGGAGACGGGGTGGCGAACAGGCTCGCCACCGCGTCGGCGCGGACGGACCGCACCATGTTCGGGCTCACGTTCCCCTTGTCGGTCAGCTCGCCGGCGTCGAAGGAGAGGGGCGACGTCATGCAGACCAGCGTGCCGAGGCGACGCGACGAGCCACCTTGCTGCCCGTTGAAGGCGGAGATCTTCTCGCGCAGCTGCTCCTCTACGGGCGGGGAGCCGGCGGCTCGCTCGTCCACCCACACGAGGGCGCCGACCCAGTCCTCGTTGAGCCCGCAGAGCACCACCTCCTTGAGGAGGGGCGCGCACGCGGCGAGCAGATCCTGGCGCAGCGCATTGGCGCCGACGAAGGTGCCAGAGGAGAGCTTGAAGTCGTCGGCGATGCGCCCGGCGAAGACGAGCCCCTGGGTCGGATCGGCCGGGTCGGCGAAGGCCACCGCGTCGCCGGTGCGAAAGTAGTCCTCCTCGTCGAAGACGCCGGCCGTCGCCTGCGGCGCATCGAGGTACCCCGATCGCGGCATGACCGTCGGCGTGCTGACGAAGAGCTCGTAGCGATCCCCGATCGGCTTCAGCTTCAGCTTCGCCTCGGGCGGCGGCAGGCCGATCACGTCGGTGCGGCCGCCCGGCCAGTACTTCACCATTCCGAAGAGGTACTCGGTGGCGCCGTAGAAGGAGAAGACCGGCATCTCCTCCCCTCGAGCGGCGCGCGAGAGCGAAAGGAGGCGGGCGTGGACCGACTCGGTGAGCATGGCGCCGCCGAAGGCGAGGTAGCGCAGGTTGCGGAAGAACGAGTCGCGCAGGGCGCTGTCCGCCTCCATGGCGTCGCACAGCATCGCGTAGCCGAGAGGGACGGTGATGAAGAAGTGCGGCGAGACCTCGCGCAGGTTCTCGATGGTACGCGCGAAGAGCGCGGGGGTCGGCTTGCCATCGTCGAGGTGGATCGTGCCGGCGGCGCGGATGACGTTGTTGAAGTTGAAATTGCCCGCCATGATGTGACTGAAGGGCATCGCCTCGAGGTGCTGCGGCCCCTCCCCCTCGAAGTCGAGCAGCCCCAGCGACTCGGTCTGCGCCACGGTGATGGTCAGGTTGCTCTGCGGCTGCGGCGTCGCCTTGGGGGCGCCGGTCGACCCCGAGGTGTACATGATGCGGGCGATCGACTCCGGGGTGATGGCGTTCATGCGCGCGCTGACCGCGGCGGTAGGCTCGGTGGCGACGACGTCGGCGAAGGAGACCGCCTCGATGCCGGGAGCTTCGCCCCGCGCGGCGACGAAGCGCGCCCCGAGAGGAGCCAGCGCGCGCATGGCGGGGGCGTAGGTCGCCGCGTCGTCGACGAAGACGAACCGGGCACGGGCGTGCTGGACGCAGGCCTTGAGCTTCTGGTGATCCGTCGAGAGGAGCGAGTAGGCCACGCTGATGGGCGCGATCGCCACCCCCGCGCGCTGCGCCCCGATGGCAACGACGGCGTGCTCGATCGACGGCGCCGAGAGATAGGCGACGCTTTCTCCGGCGGTCGCCCCCTGGTCGATGAGCCACTGGGCGAGCCCGTTCGCCTGGCGCCGAGCGCTCGCGTAGGTGATCTCGCGCCACGGTCCACCGGGGGCCACGCGCTGGCGCACGAAGAGGCGCTGGGGATGAGCGCTCGCCGATTCGTCGAAGAGATGCGCCAGCGACCGGCGCACCGGTGCGAGAGGGAGCGTCGAGCGCAGGAGGATGGTCCCGTCGTCGCGACGGACGACGTCGAGCGCGGGGGCCGGCGTGCGCAGCGTGCTCATGACTTGCGTACCCGCCAGACGCAATCGTCATGTCCCATGGGCCGCCCCTCCGTGGTGACCACCTCGAAGTCCGGGCCGAGTCCGTGCTTCACCACGCTGTCCATCTCCTTGCCGCAGGCCTTGTGGCAGGGAAAGACGCCGCGCATCTCCTCGGAGAAGGCGCGCCACTGAGGGCACCCGTGATCGGTGATGACCAGGTGCCCCTCGGTCTCGCTCACCTGCCGCAGGTGCGTGACCTCCCGATGACCACCACCCCAGACCTCGGCGCCGTAGGTGGCCATCAGCTTGAGCGCGCCGGGGATCGTCGGCGTCAGCTCCTCGGGGTGATCCTTCACCAGCTTGCGACCGATGGGGCCTGCCCAGCCCGGACGCGTCTCGTCCGAGAACCGCTGCCACGCCTCGGGGCCCTGGTGCTGCCACACGTGCTCATCGGTCCGCTGGATGATGAGCAAGCCCTCCCACGTGACCCGGCGGTACCGCTCCTCGGGAGAAAGCGCGGTCCACTCGATCTTCTCCCCCTGCAGTTTCCCGTCGGCGCTCATGACTCCTCCTTCAGGCGTTCTTCGTTCGCGTTTGCACTTTTGTCCGGGCAGCGGAGACGCGCGCCACGATCTCCGGGTTCCAGTGCACGTCGCGGTACTGCACGTGGCCATAGACGTACGCGGCCATCGGGTCCATCGCCGAGCTGCGGCGGAGCATCTCGGTGCAGCGCACCGCCGTCGCCACGCCGGTGGAGGCGATCTCGTCGGCGATGCCACGCGCCGTCTCGTGGAGCTTCCCCTCGGGCGCGATCTGGTCGATGAGCCCGATGCGCAACGCCTCGGTGGCGTCGATGCGCCGGCCGGTGAGCACGAGCAGCTTGGCCTGACTTTGCCCGATGATGCGCTGGAGCGGATCGACGAAGGGAGTCAGGCCGAAGCGCACCTGGGGGAACCCGAAGCGACCATCGGGGCTGGATACCCGGATGTCGCAGAACACGGCGATGTCGCAACCGCCGCCGAAGGTCGCGCCGGCGACCGCCGCGATGGTCGGCTTGGGGTACTCGAGCAGCTCGAGGTACCCGTAGTAGGTCGCGTCGTACCAGCGCAGCCGGTCGGCCTCGGTGGCCCAGTTCATCGTCTCGAGGTCGAGCCCGGCCGAGAAGAGCTGCTCCGTCCCGGTGACGATCACGCAGGCGACCCGGTCGTCGCGCCGCCACGCCTGCAGTGCCTCGGCGAGCTCTTCGAACAGCTCGGTGCTCAGCGCGTTCCGCTTCTCCGGCCGGTCGAGAAAGATGGTGCCTACGCCGTTCTCGGCAGTCGTGCGCAACGTCTTGAAGTCGGCCATGTTCACTCGCTCCTGGTTGTTACTGACTGGTAAGTAACATCCTCGGACAGACCGGTCAAGGCGCGGCCGGAGCCGGACTTCAGCGTTTCAGCTCGGCTTCGCCCAGTACGGGTCGCGCAGGTGGCGCTTCACCAGCTTGCCCGTCGGGGTCCGCGGGAGCTCGGCGGAAAAGTCGACGGTCCGTGGACATTTGATCGGCGAGAGGCGCGCGCGGCAGTAGGCGATGAGCTCGGTGGCGAGCTCGGGACCGGCCGTCGCCATGTCGCGCGGTTGCACCACCGCCTTGACCTCCTCGCCCATCTCCGCGCTGGGGACGCCGAAGACGGCGACGTCGGCCACCTGCGGATGACCGATGAGCACGTCCTCGGTCTCCTGCGGGTAGATGTTCACCCCGCCGGAGATGATCATGTAGGCCTTGCGGTCCGTGAGGTACAAATATCCCTCGGCGTCGAGGTAGCCCACGTCTCCCAGGGTGGACCAGCCCTTGTCGTTGTGGGCGCCGGCCGTCTTGACCGGATCGTTGTGGTAGGCGAAGGGCAAGCCGTCGGCGAAGTAGACGGCGCCGATCTCGCCGGCGGGCTGCTCCTGCCCCTCCTCATCGAGGATCTTCAGCGACCCGACGAAGCAGCGGCCGACGGTGCCGCGATGGCTGAGCCACTCCTGGGAGCTGACCACCGTGACCCCCTGGGCCTCGGTGCCGGCGTAGTACTCGATGAGGATCGGCCCCCACCAGTCGATCATCTGCGTCTTCACGTCGGCGGGACAGGGAGCGGCCGCGTGCACCGCCCCCTTGAGGGTGGAGATGTCGTGGCGACGGCGCACTTCCTCGGGGAGCTTGAGCATGCGGACGAACATCGTCGGCACCAGCTGCGAGTGGGTGACCTGGTGCTTCTCGACCAGCCCCAGGTAGGTCTCGGCGTCGAACTTCTCCATGATGATCGAGGTGCCGCCGAGCGCGGCGCTCATCACGTTGAAGCGCAGCGGAGCCGCGTGATAGAGCGGCGCCGGCGAGAGGTAGACGCTCGAACCGGACATGCCGATCATGTCCTGACAGAGGACCTTGAGTAGCGGGCTGAGGGTGTCGATCGGCTTCTTCTGGAAGGGGGATTTCACCCCCTTGGGCCGGCCGGTGGTCCCCGACGAGTAGAGCATGTCGAAGCCGCCGCTCTCGTCGGCGATGGGCGTGGTCGGCTGCCTGGCCAGCGCCTCGTCCCAGGATCGATAGCCCGGCTGCGCTGCACCGACCATGTACAACTGGACGCCGGAGGAGCCGGCAGAGGCGCTCACCTCGCTCGCCCCCGACGCGCTCGCCGCCGAGACGATGAACACCTTCGCGCCGCAGTCCTGCACGATGTACGCGATCTCACCGGGCGTGAGGTAGCGGCTGATGGCCGTGTAGTAGAGGCCGGCGCGCTGCGCGGCCCAGACGATCTCCATGAAGGCGAGCGAGTTCTCGAGGAGAAGCGCGACGTGATCACCGGCCTTCAGGCCGAGCTGGCGAAGGAGGTGTGCCCCCTGGTTCGAGCGCTCGTCGAGCTGGCGATAGGTGAGCGACTCGCCCGACCCGGCCATCTGGTAAGCGACCTTGTCCGGAGTCGTGCGCGCGTGGATGGACGGATGGGACATGTTCTGCATCGTAGGGCAGATCGCGCGTGGCAACGCGGACGGCGATGTTCTCCAAAGTCCTGATTGCCAATCGCGGGGAGGTCGCCGTCCGCATCCTCGAGGTGCTCGACCGCGTCCCCGGACGGCACCCCAACGAGATGCCGCCGAAGTATCGTTCCCTCTCGCCGATCTGAAGTCGCGCCAAGGAGCCTCACCATGCCGACCGCACTCGCCGTGCCCGCCGTCGATCGCTGCGTCCTCCGCTACGCCCTGGAGAAGCATGCGGCGGAGACGCCGGAGAAGGTGTTCGCCGTGTTCGGCGCGGACGATTCGTGGACGTACGCGGAGACGTTTCGCCGCGTGCAGGCGACCGCGCGCGCGCTCCGCAAGCTGGGGGTGAAGCAAGGGGATCACGTCCTGGTCTGGCTTCCGAGCGGGCGCGACTGCCTGCAGACCTGGTTCGCCATCAACTACCTGGGCGCGGTCTACGTGCCGATCAACACCGCTTACCGCGGCGGGCTCCTCGAGCACGTGGTGGAGAACTCCGACGCCAGGCTGTGCGTGATTCACGCGGAGCTGGCGCCGCGGCTGGCGACGATCGATCGGGCGAAGCTCGCGCAGGCGATCGTGCTCCTGGGAGACCCGCCCACGCCGATCGAGGGGCTGCGTCTCCTGCCCGCGTCGGCGCTCGAGGACGACGGCGACGGTCCGCTGGAGCTCGATCGTCCGATCGCCCCCTGGGACACGCAGAGCATCGTCTACACCTCGGGCACCACCGGGCCGTCCAAGGGGGTGCTCTCGTCGTATCTCCATCTCTTCGCCATGGGCGAGGGGCTGCCCCTGGTCACCGGCGACGACCACTTTCTCATCAACCTGCCGCTGTTCCACGCGGGTGGCACCGGATCGGTCTACTGGTCGCTCCTCCGCGGCGGGTCGATCGCGCTCCTCGGGGCGTTCTCCACCGAGACGTTCTGGGAGACGATCCGCATCAGCGGGACGACCACGCTCATCCTCCTGGGCGTGATGGCGAGCTTCCTCATGAAGCGGAGCAGCGGTCCGGGCGCGCGCGACGAGGACCTTCCAC
>JAMFST010000359.1 GCA_026225435.1 Labilithrix luteola | reverse complement strand
TGGTCGTCGGTCCAGGTGCTCCCGTCCACCGAGCGGACCCTGCGCCCGCCGTAGCCGACCGCGACGAAGAACCCGCCGGCGGTCGTTCCGGCGTCGGCGTCCGGCGCGCCACCATCCTCCGTCGCCGCGGCGTCGCCCGGGGCCGCAGCGTCGTCCGCCGCGCCGGGGGCGCCGTCGACGGCGACGTTCGCGTCGGGGACGCTCGTGTCGGCCGACGCGTCGGGGGCGAAGGAGGACGGGTCGTCGTCGTTCGAGCAGCCCGCGACCACCAGCGCCAGCAGCAGAGGTCGCACCACGGAGAGAGACGTCACGACCACCAGAGGCCGCGACGTCCCCCGATCGGCTCACGATCCGAAGAGCTGCAGGAACCTCGCCCCGCCTGTGGATACTCCCAGCCGAGCCCCTCTCTCAGGCGACGGCGACTTCCGCGGCCGGCTCGGCCTTCGGCGTCGGCTTCTTCTTCTCCGCGCCGTCGTTCAGCTTCACGCTGACGAGTCGCGACACGCCGCGCTCCTGCATGGTGACGCCGTACAGCACGTCGACCATCTGCATGGTGCGCTTGATGTGGGTGATCAAGATGAACTGCGAGCGATCGGTCATCGAGCGGACCGTCTCGTTGTAACGAGCGACGTTCGCTTCATCGAGCGGCGCGTCGACCTCGTCGAGGATGCAGAACGGCGACGGCTTGATCTGGAAGATGGCGAAGATGAGCGAGACGGCGGTGAGCGCCTTCTCCCCACCGCTCATCAACTCGATCGAGCTGAGCTTCTTGCCCGGCGGCTGCGCGAGGATGTCGATGCCCGTCTCGAGCATGTCCTCCGGGTTGGTCAGCTTCAGGGACGCCTGCCCGCCGCGGAACATGCGGGGGAAGATCTCCTGGAACTTGGCGTTGACCGCGTGGAAGGTCTCCTCGAAGAGCTTCTTCGACTCGCGGTTCATCTGCGCGATGGCCTGCGTGAGATCGGCGATCGCCTTGTCGAGGTCCGCCTTCTGCTCGCTGTAGAAGGTGTAGCGCTTCTCCGCTTCCTCGTGCTCCTTGACCGCCTCGAGGTTCACGCTGCCCATGCGGTCGAGCAGGTTGGTGAGCTCGTTGATGCGCGCGCGGGTGTCCTCGTCCGGCGGTGGCTTCATGTGGTGGTCGCCGACGATCTTCGGCAGGTGCAGCCCGCGGAACTTCTCGGCGACGCCCTCGAGGAGGTGGGTCATGGCGATCTGCTGCTCGCGCAGCTTCATCTCGTGCGCCGTCAGCTCCTCCTTGCAGGCTGCGGCCCGGTGGCGAAGATCCTTCAAGAGCGCCTCGCGCTCCTGCAGCTCGGCGCGGAAGCCCTCGAAGACGGCGCGCACCTGGGTCAGCTCGTCGTGCGCGAGCTTCGCCTGGTCGAGCGCCATCGAGAGCATCTCCTTGTGCTCGAGGAGCTGCTGCATCGTCTCCGACTTCGCCCCCTCGCTCGAGCGGAGCTCCTCGTCGAGGCGCCGCGAGCGCAGCTCGAGCTCCTCGACCGAACGGGTCAGGCGCTGCGCCGTCCCCTTGGCCGCGGCCAGCTTCTCGCGCGAGCCGGCGACGCGCACCTTGCGCTCGGTCACCACTTGCCGACGCGCCTCCACCTGCGCGCGCCAGGAGACGGCCAGCTCCTCGGCCATGCCCAGCTCGCGGGCGAGGTCGTCGAGCACGCCGCGGGTCGCGTCGAGCGCCTGCTGCGCCTCTTCGCGCTCGCCGGCGGCGTCGTTGAGCAGCTCGGCGAGATCCTGCATCTCGGCCACGAGCGTCTCGAGCCGACGACGCACCTGCTCGAGCGCCGTCTGCGCCGCGCGCAGGTCCTTCTCCGTCGTGACCAGCGCGATCTCGCTGCGGTGAGCTTCCTGGCGCGCGCGCTCGAGCGCCGCGGAGGCCTCGCTGATGTTCGCCCGCAGCGCCTGGTGCGCCGT
>JAMFST010000358.1 GCA_026225435.1 Labilithrix luteola | reverse complement strand
TGGTGTCCGAGCCGCCGCGCCCGAGGGTGGTGATGTTCCCCTCGTCGTCCACCCCCTGGAAGCCGGCGATCACCGCGATCTCACCGTTCTTCAGGGTCTCCTTGATCTTCGACTCGTCGATGGCGCGGATGCGCGCCTTGGTGAACGCGCCGTCGGTGAGGACGCGCACCTGGTGGCCGAGGAGCGAGCGCGCCCTGCCCCCTTCGGCGCAGATGGCCATCGCGGTCAGCGCGGCGGAGACCTGCTCGCCGGTGGCGGCGATGGCGTCCATCTCCCGTGCCTCGGGCACCTTCTGGATCTCGTGGGCCAGCCCGAGCAGGCGATTGGTCTCGCCGCTCATCGCGCTCACGATGACGACCACCTCGTGGCCAGCCTTCTGCGCGGCGATCGACCGCCGCGCGACCTGACGGATCCGCTCGATCGTCCCGACCGAGGTGCCGCCGTATTTCTGC
This sequence comes from Labilithrix luteola, assembly GCA_026225435.1. Lineage (GTDB taxonomy): Bacteria > Myxococcota_A > Polyangia > Polyangiales > Polyangiaceae > JAMFST01. The sequence continues at coordinate 2,794 of JAMFST010000358.1, read as the reverse complement.
ACGAGAAGCGCCACGTTTTGCGGTCGCGAGGTACGCCGCGAGCTGCGCCGCGTCAACCGTGAGAGCGGTTTCGGGTTGCTCGCGATGGACGAAAAAGGCAGGTTTCGCCGCGCCCCTCCTCATGACCGGTTCTGGCTCGTTCGGCGCGTACCTCTTGCAAACGCTGCTCTCGCTCGTCGCGGTGTCGGCGCTCGCGGTGCTGATCCTCTACGCCGTGCGCCGCCTGGGAGGGCCGCAGGCGCGCGGTCCGCTGGCGCTCGTCGGGCAGCTCCCGCTCGGAGGGAGCCGCGCGATCTACGTGGTCCGGGTCGGCGGGCAGCACCTGGTCGTCGGCGCCGGCGAGGGCGGTCTGTCGAAGCTCGGCGAGCTCGGCGAGGCCGACGCCGCGCTCTTCGCCGCCGACGCCACCAAGGCCGCGGCGGGGACCGGGTTCGCCGGCTACCTCGCCCGTGCTCGGGCTCGCGCCAGCGGCCAGGCCCCCGCCGACAAGGACGACGCACCGTGAGCTTCGCGCCCGCCAAGGTGCTCGTCGCCGCCGCAGGTGCTCACGCCAGCGACGCGATCCGCCCCGACGATCTGCTCGGCCGCCCCCTCGCGCTGGTCGTCGCGCTGGCGCTCGTCTCGCTCCTCCCCTTCGTCTTCATGAGCGTCACCGCGTTCGTGAAGATCTCGACGGTCCTGCAGATCGTCCGCAGCGCCATCGGCGCGCAGAGCGTCCCCTCGAGCACCGTCGTCATGGCGCTCTCCGCCGCGCTCACCTTGCTGGCGATGGCGCCGGTGGGCGAGGCCATCGCCGCCCGCGCCGCGCCGCTGTTCGCCGCCGGTCACGACACGCCCGACACCGTCACCCTCGTCCGCGAAGGCATCGACGCCGTCCGCGAGCCGATCCGCGATTTCCTCGTCAAGAACACCAGCCCGCGCGAGAAGGTCCGCTTCCTCGAGATCGCCCGTCGCGCCCGCCCGGGACTCGATCCCACCGCGGCCGACGCGCCGAAGGACACCGACCTCACCGTCCTGGCGCCGGCGTTCGTGGTGACCGAGCTCACCGAGGCCTTCGCCGTCGGCTTCCTCCTCTACCTCCCCTTCCTGGTGCTCGACCTCGTCGTCGCCAACGTCCTCCTCGCGCTCGGCATGCAGATGCTCAGCCCCACGCAGGTCAGCCTCCCGTTCAAGCTACTGCTCTTCGTGGCCATCGACGGCTGGGGCCTGCTCGCGCAGGCGCTGGTCGCCGGATACCGCTCCTGACAGGAGGTCGAAGATGACGAAGAACGAGTTGATTCACGGGACCGTCGCCGACGGTTTCGCCGCGGTGAGAGACGCGTTCGCGGACGTCGCGCTCAAGGAGGGCGACGGGCTCGAAGCGCAGCTGGTCGCGTACCACCGCGGCGAGCGCGTCGTGGACCTGTGGACGGGGCCAGGCCTCGACGCCGACGACCTCCTCGGCGTGTACTCGGTGAGCAAGGGGGCGGCGCATCTCGTCGTCGCGCTTCTCGTGCAGGACGGTGTGCTCGACCTCGACGAGAAGGTCGCCCGCTACTGGCCGGAGTTCGCCGCTCACGGCAAGGGGGAGCTCACCCTCCGCCAGCTGCTCTCGCATCAGGCCGGCCTCGTCGCCACCGACCAGGGCTTCACCGAGGAGGAGCTCGCCGACGAACCGCTCGTCGCCGCGCGCCTCGCCGCCCAGCGCCCGCTGTGGCACCCCGGCGCGGCCTTCGGCTACCACGCGATGGTCATCGCCGCCCTCAGCGGAGAGGTCGTGCGGCGGGTCACCGGTCGCCCTCTCCAGGACCTCTTCGTCGAGCGCGTGCAGCGCCCGTACGCGCTCGACGTGTACCTCGGCCTGCCGGCCGATCAGGACCACCGGTTCAAGGAGGCGCAGCCCGTGCGCCTCACCCCGGAGCGGAGCGCGGCGATGACGGAGCGGGCCACTGGCGCGCACAGCCTGTCGGGAATGGCCTTCAACCGTCATCACCCGCGCAACCCGGAGCTGTGGAACCTGCCGAACGTGCCGGCCATCCGTCGGGCCGGTCCCGCCTCGTTCGGCGGCGTCGCCTCGGCGCGTGGTCTCGCGCGGATGTACGCCGCGGCCATCGGCTCGGTGGACGGCGCGCCGCCTCTGCTCCGCCCGGAGACCGCCGCCACCTTCGCGCAGGCGCATTCGGTCGGTCGCGACCTGGTCTCGCGCGAGTACCGCGCCTTCGGCGTCGGCTTCCAGATCACCTCCGAGTACTACCCGGTCCTCGGCCAGGGCTCGTTCGGCCACAGCGGTGCGGGCGGCCAGCAGGCCTTCGCCGATCCGCGCAACGCCCTGTCGTACGGCTACAACCGCCGCCGCTCCTCCTTCCCCGGTGGCGCCGCGCCGGAGAACGATCGCCTCATTCGCGCGGTGCACGCCGCAGCCACGTCACGTCGCGAACGAAGCCCTTGACACCGCGAGCCCCCTGCTAGACATTGCGCGCCCGTTTCACGAAAGTGCCGGGGCAATAGCTCAGCTGGGAGAGCGCTGCGTTCGCAATGCAGAGGTCAGGGGTTCGATCCCCCTTTGCTCCACGGATTGATCGAAAAAGGGGGGGCCCTGTCTGCACAGTCGAGGCGGACGGGGTCGCTTGTCCTGGAGGACGGCTCAGTCGCTCGTCTTCTCTCCGCGCTTCACATGCGAGCTCGACCGCGTAGCCGTCGGGTCGAACGCCGTCATCGAGCCGTCGGCCCAGGCTAGGCTCCACGCGTGTCTCGGTGCCGTCATCTCGCGCTCGCTCTGCTCCCCATCGTCGCGGCCTGTGCACATGCGGGGACC
>JAMFST010000357.1 GCA_026225435.1 Labilithrix luteola | reverse complement strand
GGTCGCGGATTTCCAGAGTAGCCATCGGTTACAGCTCCACATTCGTGGCGACGTAAACGACATCGCCTTCGATCTTGGTCGGGTAGACGGGGACGGGGTCGACGGCGGGCAGGCAGGAGGGCTTGCCCGTCTTGAGCGAGAAGGTCGAGCCGTGCAGCCAGCACTCGATCTCGCCGTCGACGATCTCGCCCTCGGACAGCGCCACCTCGGCGTGCGAGCAGACGTCGTACAGGGCGTGCACCTCCCCGTTCGAGGTGCGCACCACCATCACGGCGAGGTCGCCGATCTCGCAGCGCTCCGGCACGTCCGCCTCGAAGTCGCCGAGGGTGCCGACCGCCTCCCACTCGGGAACGATCTTGTCGTGGCGATTCACGCGGCCACCTCGCTGACACTCGGCACGCACGGTGCTTGCGTCGGCGTCGACGCTGTGCTCGTTGATTCGCTCGCAAGCTCGCTCATCGGGCCAGCTCCTGCTCGACCTTCGCCATCAGCTGCTCTTCGAGCTCGGGGACGCCGATCTGGCGCACCACGTCGGCGAAGAAGCCGCGCACCACCAGGCGGCGGGCCTCGGACTCGGGGATGCCGCGGGCCTGGAGGTAGAACAGCTGCTCGTCGTCGAAGCGGCCGGTCGCCGAGGCGTGCCCGGCGCCGACGATCTCGCCGGTCTCGATCTCGAGGTTGGGCACCGAGTCGGCGCGGGCGCCGTCGGTCAGCAGCAGGTTGCGGTTGAGCTCATAGGTGTCGGTGCCCTCGGCGGCGGCGCGGATGAGCACGTCGCCGACCCAGACCGTGTGCGCCTGCTCGCCCTGCAGCGCGCCCTTGTACGTCACCCGCGAGCGGCAGTTGCCGACCGCGTGGTCCACGAACAGCCGGTGCTCGAGGTGCTGGCCGTCGTCGGCGAAGTAGAGACCGAGCAGCTCGACCTCGCCGCCCGGAGCCGCGTAGCGCACGTTCGGGGTGATCCGGACGAGGTCGCCGCCGAAGGTGACGTTCACCGACTTCACCGTGGCGTCGCGGCCGACGAGCGTGTTCTGCTGGGCCAGGTGCACGGTCTCGCGCTCCCAGTCCTGCACGGAGACGAACGTCACCCGGGCGCTGTCGCCGACGATCAGGTCCACGTTGGCCGAGCGGGCGCCCGCGCCGGTGTGGTTCAGCACGATCACCGCCTCTGCGAAGGGCTTCACGTCGAACACGATGTGCGCGTACGCGGTGCCGCCCTCGCCGTGCACGTCCACCCGCAGCGGCTCGGCGAGCACGGCCTCTTTCGCCACCGTGACCACCGTGACCTGCTCGGCCGCGGCGTACGCCAGGGCGGCGGTGAGGTCGATGGGGGCGCCCGCGCGGGAGGCGCGCGAGTCGTCCTTGCCGACCTGCTCGGCCGAGGCGCCCGCGGGCAGGTGCAGCTCGACCTTGTCGGTGCCGTCGGCGGCCGCGCCGCGTCCGTCGGCCCCGAGCAGCTTCGCCAGCCGTTTGAGCGGGGTGAAGCGCCAGTCCTCCTCGCGGCCGGTCAGGGCGGCGAAGTCGGCCGGGTCGAACGAGGTCAGGCGCTCGCCGCGGGAGGCGAGCACCTCCGAGTGGGTGCGCCCGGTGCCGGGACCGGCCAACGGCGCCCCGTCGCCCGGCCGGGCGACGGACACGGCCGCGGCGGTGGTCGAGCCCTTGGGCTGCTCAGGCTGTGACATCAAAATTCTTTCTCACGGAAAAGGCGAAGCGGGTGGCGGACAAGGACGCGGGCTCGGCTCAGCCGACCGCGCCTTCCATCTGCAGTTCGATCAGCCGGTTCAACTCGAGCGCGTACTCCATCGGCAGTTCCCTGGCGATCGGCTCGACGAAGCCGCGCACCACCATCGCCATGGCCTCGTCCTCGGTCATACCGCGGCTCATCAGGTAAAACAGCTGATCCTCGCTGACCTTGGACACGGTGGCCTCGTGGCCCATCGTGACATCGTCTTCGCGAATGTCCACATACGGATAGGTGTCGGAACGGCTGATCGTATCGACAAGCAGCGCATCGCATTTCACGCTGGACCGCGATCCGTGCGCACCCTTGTTGACCTGGACCAGGCCACGGTAGGACGTGCGGCCACCGCCGCGAGCCACCGACTTGGAGACGATATTGCTCGACGTGTTCGGCGCCAGGTGCAGCATCTTGGCACCGGTGTCCTGGTGCTGACCCTCGCCGGCGAATGCCACCGAGAGCACCTCACCCTTGGCGTGCTCGCCCGTCATCCAGACGGCCGGGTACTTCATCGTGACCTTGGAACCGATGTTGCCGTCGACCCACTCCATGGTGGCGCCTGCCTCGGCACGGGCCC
>JAMFST010000356.1 GCA_026225435.1 Labilithrix luteola | reverse complement strand
CTCAGCTACCTGCCGGGCCAGACGGCCAGCACCTCGCTGCCGAACTGGGACACCTCCACCGCGCAGACGATCCGCCTGTTCCTCGGCGTCGTTTACTGACCGTCACCGGATACCCAGCTTGTCCTGAGCGGACACGAAGCGTCGGCGTTTCGCCTCCTCGCCGGAGCGGACCACTCATCCTAGACTGCGGCCACATGCTCCTCTCCCCCCGCTCCTGCGCGCAGCTGCTCTCGTGGAGCGGATTCACCTGCGCGCTCGTCCTCGCGGCCTCCGTCGCGGAGCTCAGCGCCTGCGACGCCACGGGCGAGGTCGAGGGGGGCGAGCCCTTCGACGGCGGCGTCACGACGACGACGACCACCACGACCGGCGGCGAGGGCGGGACGACGACGAAGGCGAGCAATTCGTGCGCCGGCGCGGACGCCGGCACCGGCTCGACGTTCACCGATCTGTACCGCGACTACTTCGGCCCCACCGGCGGCGCGAGCTGCTCCGGCTCGGTCGGCAACTGCCACGGCGAGTCCACCGGCGTGGGCGCCCTCAGCTCGGGCGGCTTCGTCTGCGGCGCCAGCCAGAGCGACTGCTACACTGGCATGCACATCACCACCGCCGATCTCCTCTCCGCCAGCGACACGGCTACGCCGGCCAACAGCGGCCTCGTGATGGCCTTGCGCAAGGAGACGCCCGCGGGCACGAACAACATGCCCTTCGACCCTCCCAGCACCTGCGTCTTCACGGACGACGACATCGGCCGTATCACTGCCTGGGTCGGCGCCGGCGCGCCGAACAATTAGCAGCCCGCCCTCTCTCCTCCATGCCCAAGCTCCTCATCGTCGACGACCAGCGCAACATGCGCACGACGCTGGCGATGATGCTGCGTTCGGGCGGCGGCTTCGAGGTCGACGAGGCGGCAGACGGGCAGGAAGGCTGCGAGCGCGGCGCCACCGGCGCCTACGACGTGGTTCTGACCGACCTGCGCATGGGCGTGAAGGACGGCATGGACGTCCTGCGCGCGGTCAAGGGGGCGCACCCGCTCACCGAGGTGGTCGTCATGACCGCCTACGGCACCATCGAGAGCGCCGTCGAGGCGATGCGCCTGGGCGCCTTCGACTACATCCAGAAGCCGTTCACCGAGGAGGAGCTCCTCGTCAAGGTGAGCAAGGCGCTCGAGAGCCGCCGGCTCACCGGTGAGGTCGCCTTCCTCGCCAGCGAGTTCCGCGATCGCTACAAGTTCGAGAACATCATCGGCCGCTCGGGCGCCGTTCGCGAGGTGCTCGGCCGCATCGTGCGCATCGCCCCCACCGACGCCACCGTCCTCATCACCGGCGAGTCGGGCACCGGCAAGGAGCTCGTCGCCAAGGCGCTCCACGCCAACTCCCGCCGCGCCTCGCGCCCCTTCGTCCCGGTGAACTGCGCTGCGGTCACCGAGACACTCCTCGAGAGCGAGCTCTTCGGCCACGCCCGCGGCGCCTTCACCGGTGCGATCAGCGCGCGCAAGGGCCTCCTCGAGGAGGCCGACGGCGGTACCTTCTTCTTCGACGAGATCGCCGAGACCCCGCTCGCCTTCCAGGCCAAGCTCCTGCGCGCCATCCAGGAGAAGGAGATCCGCCGCGTCGGCGAGAACAAGGCCATCCAGGTGGACGTGCGGATAATCGCCGCGACCAACCAGGATCTCCTGATCTCGGTGGCGGAGAAGCGCTTCCGGCAGGACCTGTACTACCGCCTGAACGTCGCCCGCTTCCAGCTGCCGCCCTTGCGCGACCGGCGTGAAGATCTGCCCGATCTGACCGACCACTTCCTCGCCAAGTACAACAAGAAGATGGGCGTCTCGGCCAAGCTCCACGAGGGGGTCCTCGAGGCGCTCGCCCGCTATGATTTCCCGGGCAACGTGCGGGAGCTCGAGCACATGTTCGAGCAGGCGGTGGCGCTCATCCAGAACGGCGTCATCACCGCGGACGATCTCCTCCCCGCCAGCTCTCCGCAGGCTCCCCGGTCGGAGGGTGGGCGGACGCTCGCTTCCCAGGTCGACGATGCCGAGCGCATCGCGATCGAGAGCGCGCTCCGGACGTCGGAGGGGAGCCGCGAGAAGGCGGCGGACCTCCTGGCCATCTCGCCGACGACGCTGTGGCGCAAGATGACCCGGCTGGGGATCACGTTCGACACGCGCCCACCGGGCGTCTGAACGCCTCGCCGGAAGCCCTTGGGCCGGGCTCCTACATTTCCGTTTCGCGTCGTGACCCCTACGGTCGCGGACGAGACACCTATGCGGAGGGCCGGTGAGTCTGGCGCCGCGCTGCGCGCGCCGAATGCTCGAGATCGCTAGCTTAACTGCATCGATGCATCGCGTCGATTGCAGATCTGAAAAAGGGTCGCCGATTGGATGCTCTGAACCCACGTGTCGTCGCGGGCTTACGGGCGACTTGACGGAAACTTTGCGGGAATAAAGGTTGCTAGGCCTTTCCGTGAAGGGAAGTACCCCATGGCACGCGTGCTCGTCGTCGATGACGAAGACAATCAGGTTCGCGTGCTCGCCATCGGGCTCCGGCTCGAAGGTTTCGAGGTCGAGACCGCGCGGTCCGGGGAGCTCGCCTTGGCGGCGCTCGCCGAGCAGAGCTTCGACCTCGCCATCGTCGACCTGATGATGCCGACCTCCAACGGGCTCGACCTGTCGCGGCGGATTCGCGAATTTCACCCGCACACACGCGTGGTGCTCACCAGCGCCTACCACCTGTCCGAGCGGCAGCTGGCGCGGGCCGACTGCGGCGTGGTGGGGTTCGTGCCCAAGCCGTACGAGATGAGCGAGCTGGCCGCCTTCCTCCGGGCGAAGCTCCCGCCGAGCGGCAAGTCGCTCGCGGCGGCCGCGCTGGTGGACTCCGAGCGCGCGTCGGCGCGAGCCGTTGCCGGCAGCAAGCTCTGACGAAGATCGACGTCCGACGAGAGGTTCGCTGCCGCAGCGTCGTTGCAACGCGGTAAGGAGCGGCTCGCATGAAGGTCGCTGCCTTCGACTACGAGCTGCCGGTGGAGCGGATCGCCCAGGAGCCGGCGGCCGACCGGGAAGCGTCACGGCTGCTGGTCGTGCGGCCGGACGCGCTGGAGCATGCTGGTCTCGAACACCGGCGCATTGCCGAGCTGGCGGAGCTGATCCCCGCCGGGGCGCTGATCGTCGTCAACGACACCCGCGTGGTGCCGGCGCGCCTCCTCGGGACGAAGGCCGACAGCGGGGGCAAGGTGGAGATCTTCCTCGTCCGCAAGGTCGAGGAGCGCTCGGTGACCGTCTCCGAAGGGGTCGAGCGGGTCGGTGAGGTGTGGAGCGCGCTCGGGCGCTCGTCCAAGCCGCTGCGCTTCGGGACCGACGTGCTGGTGGGGCCGCCCGGTGAGGCCTCGCCGGGCGTGGTGGCCACGGCGGCGAGGCTCGTGATCCGGCTGCTCGGGCGGACCGAGGACGGGTTGCTCGAGGTGGCGCTGTTCACCGCGCCGTCGGATACGCTGGCGGCGGCGCTGGCGACGGTCGGGCAGGTGCCGCTGCCGCCGTACATCAAGCGCGCGCCCACCGAGAGCGACGCGGAGCGCTACCAGACGGTCTTCGCCCGGGTCGATGGCGCGGTCGCCGCGCCGACGGCCGGGTTGCACCTCACGCGCGCGCTGCTCGGTCGGCTGGCGATCCGCGGCTGCGAGATGGCGACGGTGACGCTTCACGTCGGGCTCGGCACCTTCCAGCCGGTCACCGTCGAGGACCTCGACGAGCACCCGATGCACGGCGAGATGTACAGCGTGTCCCGCACCACCAGCGAGGCGATCGCCCGCGCGCGCGAGCGGGGCGCGCCGGTCATCGCCGTCGGCACCACCGTGGTCCGCGCGCTCGAGAGCGCCGCCGATCCCGATCACCCTGGCCTCGTGAGCCCGCAGAGCGGCGAGACGCACCTGCTCATCCAGCCGGGCTACACGTTCCGCGTGGTCGACCGGCTGCTCACCAACTTCCACCTGCCGAAGTCGACGCTCCTGGCGATGGTCTGCGCGTTCGCCGGGACCGAGCGCGTGCTCGCCGCCTACCGCGCCGCGGTCGAGGCCGAGTACCGCTTCTTCTCCTACGGCGATGCCATGCTGCTCGAGCGCGACGTCCACGGCGAGAGCGCAGGCCCGCCGTGACCTCGGTCCGCGCCGAGGGCTTCGGGTTCCGCACGCTCGCCACTTCGGGCAACGCGCGCGCCGGTGTCATGACCACGCCTCACGGGGAGGTCGAGACGCCGATCTTCATGCCGGTCGGCACGCAAGGGAGCGTCAAGACGCTCGACCCGCTGGAGGTCGCCTCCACCGGCGCCAAGGTCGTCCTCGGCAACACGTACCACCTGTGGTTACGCCCCGGTCCGGAGCTGATCGACGAGCTCGGAGGCCTGCACGGCTTCACGAAGTGGCCGCACGCCATGCTCACCGACTCGGGTGGCTTCCAGGCCTACTCGCTGG
>JAMFST010000355.1 GCA_026225435.1 Labilithrix luteola | reverse complement strand
GAGCTCCAGCACGCCGTCCGTCACCAGGCTCCGCGGGCAGGTGGACAGGCCGTACTCGCGGTACTGGGTTCCGTACGTGTTGGAGGTGAGGGTCTGGAAGAGACCCGGCCCTCCGCCGACGTACGGCGTGACCTTCCAGTGGCCGCTCGTTCCGGACTCGCGGACGTAGTCGCCGCTCCCGTCCTGGATGATCGAATAGTAGGTGCCGTCGGCGGTGTACTCCTCGCCGACGTACGGCGTCGGGTACTTCTCGCTCTGCGCCGTCGGGCAGAAGATCCACACGCCGACCAGCTCGTCGGCGATCGACGACGAGTACGGTACCGCGCCCGGAAACACGTCCGTGCAGGTCAGCGCCGGCGCGTTGCACCCGGCCGGCGAGGTGGTGGCGATGGCCGCGTCGGATGTCAGGGCGAGCGCGCCGCCGTCACCCAGCGACGAAGGAGCGCCTCCGCCCGGCGTCGACGATGTCGTCGAGACCGATGACGAAGATGGGGTCTCATAGCTGTCGACGAGCCCTCCGCAGGCCGACAGAGGCGCGAGGACCGCGGTCAGCAAGGGGGCGAGGGCGAGGAGACGTCTGGAGGGGGCCGAACGCATGGGTGGGCGCCATCGGAGCACCTCGGCGGCCACGGTCAAGCTTGCAAGGGTGGGAACGGCCTAACCCGGCAAGATGCGCCGCACCATCGCCAGCGCCGCGTCGCCTTCTTCCTTGGTCAGCGTGCTCACCGTCCGGACCTCGTCGGTCCCCTGCGCGAACACGAGGCGGAACTTCGGGTACACGTAGCGCTTGAAGCGGGTCGGGATCTCGTCGAGGCGGACGACGAGCCGGCGGTCGGCCGGGAGGCTGCTGCGCACGCGACCGCCGAGGAGGCGCGCCTCCACGAAGAGCATCGCGTCGCGCAGCGTGATCTCCTCCTTGCCGAAGATGCGCCAGCTGACCTGCACGGCGAGCACGAAGGCGAGGAAGAGGAGCGAGAGCCAGATCACCGCCAGCACGGCGAGCACCGCCGGCCGCTGGTGGTGCACGAGCGCCGAGGTGCGCCAGGCGAGGCCTCCGAGGCCCACCGTCATGACCGCGACCGCCAGCAGCGAGAAGACGACGTCGGCGGTGCTCCGCGCCGGCCCGACCACCACGCGCCGCTGCTCGCCACCGTTCTCCACCGCCATCTTGATGCGTGGGCTGCGCGGACGGGGAGCGGAGGGCTCCTTGCGTCCCGGGCGCTTGCGGCTCGTCGCCATCGCTGATCTTGCCGTCTCGCGCTCGCGCGGCGCTAGCCGCGGCTGCCGTACAAACGTACGCGGCTGACGAGGCCGCCGTCGCCGCGCTCGAAGACCCACAGACCGGGCCCCACGAACGTCTCCGTCACGCCGTCGCCGCCGCCGCTGCGCCAGTTGCCCTCGACAGCGGCCACGCGGCCGTCGTCCGCCGAGCCGACCGGGTGGAAGACGACGCCGCTGCGGTTCGGGGCGAGGAGCTGGGCGTGGATGTCGTCGCCCTGGTGCGTCTGCCCCGCGGGATCGACGTAGGTGGCGGTCTTCTCGAGCTCGACGCGCAGGGCGGATTCGTCGGCGCTGTTCAGGGCGAGCAGGAGCGCGCGCGCCTCGGGGGCGATGGCGCCGTCACCGGGGACGGCCGCCGGGAGCGCGAGCTCGTGCCCTTCGCCCAGCGTTGCCGCGGGGAAGTAGAGGCGCACGTCCACTTCGCGGGCGCGCCTTCGCTCGGCGACGATGGCCACCGGGAACTCGATGCGCTTCCCCTTCGCCGCGCCGGTGCCGCTCGCGTCGTAGCGGACCATCCCCTCGGTGACGTCCCGGTCCGCGCCGCTGGTGAAGCGCGCGTGGCGAAACTCCGCCTTGTGGGCGCCGAGCCAGGCGGCCTGCTTCTCCAGCAAGACGCCGATCGCCTCGAGATCGTCGGCGCGACCGAAGGCGGGATCGGTGACGGTGGCCTTCGCGCCGAGGCGAATGGCCAGCTTGTCTGCCTGCCCCTGGGCCAGCGCGTGGAAGTACACGTCCGACAGCCAGCCCCGCAGGTTGCTCGATCCCCGCTCTTCGTCGTCCCCCGAGGTCATTCCCGTGGAGAGTACCGCGCTCGCCCGGGGAGGGCGAAATCCTGACGAGCGCATGGCCGGACGTCTCTGCTAAGGCCGGGGCTCATGCAGAGGACGATCGGGGGGACGCTGGCGCTGGTGATCGGGTTGCTGGCCGCGTGTGGTCACGAAGAAGCGCCGCCCGCCGCCTCTTCGGCCGAGCCGGCCACCACCAGCTCCGCGGCGTCTCCGGCGGTCACCGCTTCCGCTGCACCCGTGGCCACGGTCGCCGAGTCCGCCGCGCCGCCTCCGCCTTCGACCGGCACCACGGCGCGTTGCCTCCGCCCGCTCGCCACGGTCGCGCCGGCCATCCCGCCCAAGGCGGCCGCCTGCCCGCACGACACGTACAAGCAGCTCCCGCCGCTCGGTCACGGTCGGGTGCGGATCGATGGCGTCGACGGGACCACCGTGAAGGTGGAGATCGCCCACAAGCCGGCGGCGACCGAGCGCGGCCTCATGTTCCGCACCGCCATGGCCGAGGACGCCGGCATGTTCTTCGAGCTCGGCGAGCGGACCGAGCACCAGTTCTGGATGCACAATACATGCATCCCGCTGGACCTCCTCTTCGTGGACACCGACGGCACCATCGTCGGCGTGGTCGAGGCGGCCGGGACGCTCGACGACACCCCGCTCACCG
>JAMFST010000030.1 GCA_026225435.1 Labilithrix luteola | reverse complement strand
CGTCGCCGGCGCCGGTCTGGCCGCGCTGGCCGGCGCGGCGGCCTGCTCCTCGCCGGGAGGTGGTGGCTCGTCGTCGTCGACGGCCGCTCGCCGAGCGTCGACGCCGCAGACGCCGCGGTTACCGGCAGCAGCGAGGCGGACGCCAGTGTCCATGACGCCGGCGCGACGACCGCGGAGACCGGCGACTCCGGCGGCTGCGCGGTCGCCAGCACGCACGGCGACTCCGCCCCCGGTGGAGGTTCGCTGCTCGTCGCGCTCGGCGCGGTGGGCGCGCTGCGGAAGAAGAAGCGCGCCCGCTGAGCGGACTACGCCGCGCTGGTCGCGAGCTTGCTCTCGACCAGCGCCACCGACTTGTTGAGCGTCGAGACCTGCTCGAGCTCCGTGTCGGTGATCTTCACCTTGTACTGACGCTCGATGGCGGCGACGATCTCCACGCCCATCATCGAGTCGATCCCGAGGTCCTTGAACGAGGCATCGTCCGGCAGATCGTCGATCTCGGCGATCTCGGTGATCAGCGTGCGCAGCTCGGTCTTCAGGTCAGCCATCGGCGGCTAGATACACCGGAGCGCGCCTCAGCGCCACTGTCCCGGCACGCCGCGCGCTATCACTCGGCAGCGACGTTGCTCACCGCGCGGCGCTCGGCCGCGTTGGCTTCCATCAGCTCCTGCCGCGTTACCTCGAGATAGCTGAGGCAGGGGAAGAAGATCTTCTGGAAAAACACCGCGCGGTCGATCTTGCCCTCTTCGCGCATGACCTCCACGCGAGCGGCGTAGTCCGGGACGATGTCGACGCCCGGCATCGTGAAATTCTTCGCGACGAACGCCAGATCCGCCAGCGTGCCCGGACGGTCTTCCTCGAGCAGCACCTTCACCACGTCCTGGTAGAAGCGGCAGTGCGCGATCTCGTCACGAGCGTTGAGGCGGAAGATGGTGGCAAGACACTCGTCACCCACCTCCTTGCAGCGCTTCTCCTGCTTCACGTAGATGACGAAGGTCGCCATCTCCTGGAAGCAGCCGTAGATGGTCATCTGGCGGGAGGTCGCGAACGGCATCTCCCACTTCATCTGCATGAGCTGGCTCTGCAGGTCGAAGAGGTACTCCGGAGAGCGCCGCTTCGACTGCAGCAGGTACTCCATGAGCGCGACGGAGTGCTTCGACTCCTCGTACGCCCAGTTGGCGGCGAACCACGCCTGCCCGAAGTACGGGCGAACCACGTTGATCCCCTGCGAGACGTAGTCCGGCAGGTAGCTCTCGACGAGGCAGAACGTCTCCGCGCAGAGGATCACCGACTCGGGCGTCTCCGCGCTGATCTTCTCGTACGGGACGTCGCGCAGCGGATTCCAGCGGCGCTCCTGCTCCGCCTTGTCGAAGAATGTCTTGTACATTCCGTACAGACGCTCCTGCATGGCGGTGTCTTTGAGGGGACGGGACATGTCAGGCGCTCTGTCGCTTGTCGACGACCTCGAGGAGATCGCGAACGGTCTGGATCCCGGCGAGGGCCTCGTCGGGAATCTGAATCTTCAGCTGACGCTCCATGGATCCAACGATCTCGAGCATTCCGAGCGAGTCGATCCCAAGGTCGCTGATGACGGTGTTCTCTTCGATGGTCTTGAAGTCCTTCTCGACGATCTCCGTCGCGGTCTTCTCGAACATCTCCAAGAGCTCTGAACGACTACGCGCCATGTACCTTCTCTCCCGACCTCGGTCGTCGCTGTACGCTTCAGGTCAGCACTCTACTTGCGTCGGAGGCTGAATCCCAAGTCGAATCGGCTGATTAACTAAACGGTTGAACCTCTGATGCACGACCGTGACGCGTCGTTTCCTGCGCACTGCGAACGGCTCGACGCGCTTTTCTGTGCGCACCAGTGACAGGTGCTTACGCGAAAACCTCGACTAACACTTCACGAGACTGGAGCGGAAACGTCCGCTGCCTCGCCCCTCTGCACGGGTTGTGCGCGGGGCAGCTCGTTGGCCTGGTACATCGCCTTCGTCTTGCGACGCTGTGGTTTTCCGCTCGAGGTGCGCGGCAAGCTGCCCTGGGGGACGATGACGACCTCGTGCACCGACAGGCCATGCTCGGCGGCGACGGTGCTCTTGATGGTCTCGCTGAGCGCGGCCGCGTCGGACTGGAAGCCCTCGGCGCAGACGACGAGCTGGTCGTCCCCTGCCCCGTCGAGCGTGGGGTTGCCGCCGGCGTCGATGGCCACGGAGAAGGCGACGACGTTGCCGCGACGGATGCCGGGCAGCTCGCTGACCGTCCACTCGATGTCGCTCGGGTAGAAGTTGCGCCCGCGGACGATGATGATGTCCTTGGCGCGGCCGCAGATGAAAACCTCGCCGTCGACGAGGTAGCCGAGGTCGCCCGTGTGCAGCCACCCGTCCTTGAAGACGCCGGCGGTGAGCTCGGGCTCCTGGTAGTAGCCCTGACAGATGGACGGGCCGCGGGTGATGATCTCGCCGACCTGACGATCGGCGAGGCGCTTGCCGTCCTCGTCGACGATGGCGATCTCGTGCTCGGGGAAGGCGCGGCCGCAGTTGACCAGCTCGCGCACCAGCGAGGCGTCGCCGGCGGCGGCCTTCTCGATCGCGTCCGGTGAGGCGACCTCGGCGCTCTTCTTCTCGAGCGCGCGCGCGTCGATGATGTCGGTGCGCACGCCGGTCATGCGGGGGACGAAGCTGACGGCGAGCGTCGCCTCGGCCATGCCGTACGAAGGGAGGAAGGCGCGCGGGTCGAACTTCGCCGGTGCGAGCTTGCTGGCGAACTCGCGCAGCGTCTTGGCCTGGATCGGCTCGGCGCCGCAGCCGGCGCGGCGGAGGCAGGACAGGTCGTACTGCTCGACCTCCTTCTCCTTGATGCGCTTGGAGACGAGCGCGTAGGCGAAGTTGGGGGCGTAGGTGATGGTGCCGCGGTGCTTGTGGATCGCTTCGAGCCACAGGCGTGGCGCGCGAACGAAGCTGGCCGTGGGCAAGAAGACGACGGGGATGTCGGTGAAGAGCGGGCCGATGACGAACCCGATGAGCCCCATGTCGTGGAAGAGCGGGAGCCAGCTGACCCCCTTGTCGACGCTGGAGTCCTTGCCCAGCCCGTGGATCATGAACGCTTCGCTGTTGGCCGCGAGGTTCCCGTGGGTGACGGCGACGCCCTTGGGGCGCGAGGTGGAGCCGCTGGTGAATTGGAGAAATGCAAGATCGTCCGGATGGACGTCGACGGCGCGCGCGCGAACGACCGCGTCTTCGGGAGCGGGGCCGGCGAAGGCCCCGACGATCTCGATGTGATCGAGCGTCGAAGGCTCACCGCTCGGCGACGGCTGCAGCACCGGATCGACGTACGGGCGGGTCGTCTCGGTGGTGAGGAGGAAGCGGGCGCCGCTGGCCTTGACGATGTGCCGGACCGTCTCGTGGTAGCCGGCGACGTTCTTGAAGGAGAGCTGCGGGTAGATCGGCACCGGGACGAGGCCCGCGAAGGTGGCGCCGAGGAACGACAGGACGAACTCGTCCCCGTCGGGGATGACGAGCGCGACCCGTTGCCCCTTCTCGAGCCCCCGCGCGACGAAGTGCCCCGCGCGGCGCTCGGCCTCGGCGCAGATGTCGGCAAACGGGATGTGGCGCTCGCTCCCGTCGGGGCGAACGAAGGTGAACCCGAGAACGGTGTCGTGAGCGAGCGCGCGGACGGCGGCGACGAGCGTGGGCGGGACCAACATCGGGCCGCTCCGTACAGCGGGCGGAACGACGAGGCAAGGAGAGGCTGCTCATAAACCGCGTGTCCTGACTCACGGTGAGACGGGAGTGAGCGACTGCGTCACGATCGCGACTGCGCGGTCACACCGCTTGTGTGCACCGTTGCCCACTGTGGTGATTTCACCTCGCGTACGGCGGTCTCCGCGAACATGATTTCGCGGCATTTTTCTGCGCCAAGACGTTGCTCGGAGCGATCGGCCATGGCTATAAGCTGCGCACTGCATCAACGGAACGCGTCGGCGCTCCACGTGCATCTGAAGGAGTCCATGACGGCCGAAACGACATCCCGCGTGTACATCACCGGCGTCGGCGTGGTGAGCTCGATCGGCCTTGGCCGACGCGAGTTCTTCAGCGCCCTTGCCCGGGGAGCGAGCGGAATCTCTCCGGTCGAATCGTTCGACGCGTCGGCTCTGGGGCGGGGATACGCTGGCGAGGTCAAGACTTTTCGACCGAAAGACCACCTCACTGCGGCTGAGCTTCGTCGCACCGGGCGCTGCTCGGCCATGACCCTGGCGGCGGCGCGCATGGCCGTCGAGGACGCCGGTCTGAAGAAGACGCACCTGAGCGGCCCGCGGGTCGCCGTCGTGCTCGGCACGACCATGGGCGAGGCCGACGTCCTCGAAGACCTCGACGACGCGTGGATCCAGCGCGGTCAGCGCGGCATCAAGAAGGGCATGATCCCGAAGTACGGGTCGACCCTCCTCCCTATCCACGTCGCCCGGTCTCTCGGTGCGGAGGGCATGGTCCTCACGCTCCCGGCCGCCTGCGCTGCGGGCAACTACGCCATCGGGTTCGCGGCCGACCTCATCCGTTCCGGTCGCGCCGACGTCGTCATCACCGGCGCCGCCGAGCTCCTCCAGGAGCTTCAGTTCAGCGGCTTCGTGCGTCTCGCGGCCATGGCGCAGAACCGCTGCCAGCCGTTCGATCTCAATCGCCAGGGGCTCATCCTCGGCGAAGGGGCCGCCCTGCTCGTCCTCGAGAGCGAGGAGCACGCGGTCCGTCGCGGCGCCACGGCCCAGGCCGAGGTCGGCGGGTACGGCCTGTCCTGCGACGCGTACCACATCACCCGTCCGCACCCGGACGCGGCCGGCAGCATCACCGCCATGCGCGACGCCATCGAGCGCTCGGGGATCACCCCGGACGACGTCGACTTCGTCAACGCGCACGGCACCGGCACCCGCGCCAATGACCTCGCCGAGGCGAAGGTCATGAAGGAAGTCTTCCCCCACCGCCGCGTCCCCATCAGCAGCGTGAAGAGCATGCTCGGTCACTGCATGGGCGCCGCCAGCGCGCTCGAGGCGGTCGCCTGCGTGATGACGCTGGAGACGAACATCTACCCGCCGACCATCGGGTACGAGACGCCGGATCCGGACTGCAACGTGGAGCTGGTCGCCAACGAGGCGCGCAGCGGCCGGGCGGACATCATCCTCAACAACTCGCTCGCCTTCGGCGGCTACAACGCGGTCACCTGCTTCGCCCGTCCGGGCAAGCTGCCGCAGCCGGTCCGCCTCCCGCGGCCGCGCACGCACGGCGCCGCCGGCAAGGCTGCCTTCAACAGCACCGCACGACGCATCGCCCCGGAGTCGGAGCTTCCGCCGCCTCCGAACGCGAGCGCGGCGTGATGAGCCCCCGCGCGATCACCGGGCTCGGGATCGCTTCCACCATCGGCATCGGCAAGGAGGCGTTCTTCGCCGGCCTGCGCCACCCGCCGGCCATCGTCGACCGGGCCCCCCTCTCCAGCTTCGATCCGGCGAAGTACGTCGGCGACGACACCCTCGCCCAGGTGCTCGAGGTCCCCAACTTCGACCCGGCGAAGTACCTGGGCGACAAGGGGCTGCGGACGCTCGACCGGCTGACCAAGCTGCTGGTGGTGGCCGCGCGCCTGTGCCTGCACGACGCCGGGCTGAAGAAGGACAACCAGTACATCCAGAGCTCGCCGGAGCGGGTCGGGCTGTGCTGCTCCAACGCCTACGGCAGCCTCGAGGCGATCACCGAGCTCGATCGCGTGGCCAAGCTGGAGGACGCTCGTTACATCAACCCGGCGAAGTTCCCCAACACGGTGTCCAACAGCGCCAGCGGGTACGTGAGCATCTGGGAGGACCTGCGCGCGCTCAACGTGGCGGTGTCCGACGGCAACTGCGGCGGGCTCGATGCCGTCGCCTGCGCCGACGTGTACTTCGAGACCGGCCGCGCCGACGCGATCATCGTCGGCGGCGGCGAGGCGATGAGCGAGGCGCTCTTCCTCGCCTTCCACAAGCTCGGGGCGCTCTCGCCGCGTGCGTTGCTGGGCGAAGGCGCGGCGCTCTTCTCCCTCGAGCCGCTCGATCTGGCCATCGAGCGCGGCGCCCCCATCCTCGCCGAGGTGACCGGCTACGGCACGTCCTTCGTCGCGCCGGATACGGAAGGCGGCCTGATCCATCCGTCCGCCGAGGCGATGGAGCGCGCCATCACCAACGCCCTCGCCGAGGCCGGCATCACCGCCGCCGACGTGGACATTTGTGCCTCCAGCCTCTCCGGGCTCAAGGCCTTCGACGCGCGCGAGCTCACCGCCATCGGCAAGGCCATCGGCCCCAACGCCTGCGTGGCGCAGCCCAAGGCGCTCCTCGGCGAGACGCTCGGCGCCGGCGGGGCGATGGGCATGGCGACGGCGCTCGCCTGGCTGCAAGGCGTCTCCCCCTGCGCCGAGGTCCTGCGCACGCCGTCCAACGCCGGGCACGGCGAGACGCTGCTGCCCGAAAGGCTCGACACCGTGCTGGTGACGACCATGGGCTACTACGGAAACGCCTCGGCCGTGGTAATGCGCCGGGCGCAATGAGCTGGATCGAAGAGAAGGCGCACGCCGAGCTGGCGCGCATCCGTGAGGCCCGCGAAAAGCAGGTCTATCCCTACTTCCGCGAGTTCGAGACGGGCGGGCTGCACACGCAGATCGCCGGTCGTCCGATCGTCAACTTCAGCTCCAACGACTACCTCGGGCTGACCAACGATCCGCGGCTGAAGGCGGCCGCGCACGCGGCGGTCGACAAGTACGCGGTCGGCCTGTCGAGCTCGCGCATCCAGGCGACGACGACCGAGCACGTGGTGCTCGAGAAGCGTCTGGCGAAGTGGTTCGGCTACGAGAAGTGCGTCACCTTCACCACCGGCTACCAGGCGATGGTCGGGTTGATCGCGACGTCGGCCGACAAGGACACCACCCTCGTCCTCGACAGCTTCAGCCACGCCTGCATCCTCGACGGCACCTTCCTCGCGGCCGGCGTACCCGGCAAGGCGCCCGAGGTGCGGTTCTTCAACCACAACTCGTCCAAGAGCCTCGAGCGCATCCTCAAGACCCGCGAGCGCAAGAACGCGATGGTCTTCGTCGAGGGGATCTACTCGCTCGACGGTGACCGCGCGCCGCTCAAGGAGATGGTCGAGATCTGCAAGCGCCACGACGCGGTGCTGGTGGTCGACGACGCCCACGGCTCGGGCACCCTCGGCGAGACCGGTCGCGGCAGCCTCGAGGACCTCGGGCTCACGTCGAAGGACGTGCCCATCCTCATGACCGCCTTCTCCAAGAGCTTCGGCGGGATCGGCGGCGCGCTCCTCGGCAACGGCGAGGTCATCGAGATGGTGCAGCACGCCGCCCGCTCGTTCCTCTTCAGCGCCAGCCTGCCCATCCCCATCGTGTCGGCGGTCACCACCGCGCTCGACATCATGGAGGAGAGCGGCCCGCAGATGGTGCGCGAGCTGCACGAGAAGCGCGACTACATGCGCGGCAACCTCATCGCCGCCGGCTTCGAGCTGGGCGCCTCCACCACGCACATCATGCCGGTGTTCTGTCGCGACGAGCGCAAGACGCTCTTCAT
The DNA here is from genome assembly GCA_026225435.1 of Labilithrix luteola. Taxonomy (GTDB): domain Bacteria; phylum Myxococcota_A; class Polyangia; order Polyangiales; family Polyangiaceae; genus JAMFST01. Next base: position 1,101 of record JAMFST010000030.1, on the reverse strand, counting down.
GCACGTGGCGCTGCTCGAGTGCGGCGTGCTGATGGTGCCGGTGACCTACCCGGGCGTGAAGGTCGGCGAGGAGCGCCTGCGCGTGAACGTCACCCGCGGCCACACGCAGGAGGACATGGACACCGCGCTCGAGCACCTCAAGATGTACGGCGAGGCGTTCTTCGTCCTGAGCGGCGAGGAGCTCGGTCCCTACGAAGACTGAGAGAGGCCGACGATAAATTGCCGGAGAGGCCGCAAATCGTCGGTCGCAGTCGCTACACCGTACATAAGTACGGCTTCGCTCCGCTCCCTAGCTTTGCAGCCTCTCCGACAATTTCTCGCCGACCTCTCGTTTTTCAGTCGACGACTGGCTTCGTCATCTCTGGAGCTTGACGAGCGCCTTGGCCACGTCCTCGACGGTGACCATGTTGCCCAGCGCTTCGTTGGGGATGGTGACGCCGAAGCGGTCCTCGATATCGGCGACGACTTCCATCACGCCGAGGCTGTCCAGACCGAGGTCGTTCTGGATGTGATCCTTGGGGTCGATCGGGTTCTTGTCGACGTGGGACGAGAGGATCTCGGTGGTGATCTTCAGGGTGTCGTCGTACGTCGCCATGGGGCTCGAAGATATCACGGCGCGGGCGTCGTTCGTAGCGTCGGCATCGTGTTCTCGAGCGCCTGGGCGAAGGCGCTCACGGCCGCGGCGATGGCGGCGGTATCGGCCGTCTCGAGCAACGCGCGGACCACGGCGACGCCGTCGGCTCCGGCGGCGACGCAGGGCGCGACGTCGGCCGCGGTGACGCCACCGAGTGCGAACAAGCGTGCGCGGCGCGGGGTACGGCGGAGGATCGCCGCGGCGGCGGAGACGGCCTCGACCCCCCGCCCCTGCTTGGCGTTGCCCGAGCGGATCGGACTGACCAGCACCATGTCGGCGCCGTCGCGCGCGGCGTTCTCCACGTCGACGTCGTCGTGCGCCGGGACCGAGAGGAAGGCGTCCTCGCCGAGCAGCTCGCGCGCTTCGCGCAACGTCAGCGGGCGGCCGTCCGCACGGGGCGCGCCGACGTGCAGACCGTCGGCGCCGACGAGGCGGGCCGTCTCCGGATCGCCGTTGAGGATGAGCGG
>JAMFST010000354.1 GCA_026225435.1 Labilithrix luteola | reverse complement strand
GCGATCGCCTCCGCCTCCTCGTAGCGATGGAGATCGCAGAGCGAGAACACGGCGCGCCCCATCGCCCGCGAGTACTGCGAGGGGAGCACCGGCTGGATGATCTCCCACGCGCGCGCCGGGTTGCCCTCGAGGCCGTACGTGCGGGCGAGCATCGTCTGGGCGATCACCGGGCCGAGCCCGTCGTCCCCCTTGTTCGCATCGAGCCAGCGGTGCAGCAACGCGCGCTCGTCGGCGAAGGCGCGCCGGTTCTCCAGGTAGTCGGCGTAGGCCTCGGCGACCGACCAGGTGTGCGGATCGGCGGAGACCAGGCGCTCGAGCTCCGCGCGTGCCCCCCGGTCATCGAGCGCACCGAGGAATACCAGGCGATGCACCAGCGGCGCGGCCGTCTGGGCGGGGAGCTCGGGATCGTGGAGCCAGCGGGTGATGGTGGCGCTGTCCCCGAGCATCTGGAGGACGAAGGCGGCGTCGCCGGTCGACTCGTTGGGCCCGTACTCGGCGAGCGAGCGACCGAGGTGCTCGACCAGGGCCATGTCGCTGAGCCCGTAGTAGGCCAGCTGGAGGAGCGCGGCGCGCTCGTACGGACGCGAGTCCGCCCGCGCGAACACCGCCTTGCCGAGGGCGAAGCGTCGCGGATCGCCGTAGTCCGCCGTGGCCACCAGGATCGACTCGATCTGCAGCGCTCCCGTCGCTCCCAGCGAGGGGAGCACTCCCGCCGCTGCCCACAGCTCCCCCTTGCCGCGCTCCTCTTCTGCCTGGGCGCTCGCCAGCAGCGAGACCCACTTGCGGTAGTCGTCACCGAAGCCGCCCCCGCCGCTGGAGTAGCGCGCCACCAGCGCCCGCGCGGCGGGAGCCGCCCCCAGCTCGTACAAGGCGAAGTGCGCCGCCCGGTAGAGGGCAGCTCCCATGGCCGCGCGGTAGTAGGACTGCTCGAGCGCGGCGTCGAAGAGCGGCCCGCCCGCCCCGCTGGCGGTGCCCACCTTGCTCACCAGCGCGTCGAACGAGGCGAGCAGGTTGGCGTCGGTCGCCTGCATGGCCGCCATCGCCAGCGCTCCGGCGCGCGGCCACTGGTCCGTGTCTCGCCCGGTCTGCAGCTGCCGCGTCATGGCCTGAGCCTGCGGATCTCCCGCGCGCGCCGCCGTCGCCAGCAACGCCAGCTGCGGCCAGGCGCTCGTCAGGTGCCGCCGGCCGACGATGCTCCCCCGATCCGCTTGCTGTTCGAGCGCAGGGAGCGTGTACGGCGGGGCGATCGCAAACGTGCGGGGCTGCTCGATGCGGATGCGCGCGATGTCGTCGGCGGGGAGCTTGGCGGCCAGATCCCTTGCCGCTTGCTCGTAACCGAGGACGTGGGCGAGCAGCGCCTCGAGGGCGACCGTGTTGCCGCGCACCGGCCCCTTGTCGATCGCCACGAGCGCGACCGCCTGCGCCTCGAGCGCTTCTGCACGCTGGAAGGGATCGGGCATCTGCTCGATGACGGCGACGAGCGCGTGCGCCGCCTGATCGATCGTCGCCGAGCTCCGCCCCGCGCCGGCCCAGGTGGCCTGCAGCTTCTCCAGGCTGTCGAACGACGCTTCGGGCAAAGGGAGCGGACCGCCGGCGGGCCAGGTGGACGGCAAGAGCGGCGCGGCGTCGAGGGGATGCGCCGCGGCGACGCGAGCGGCGTGGTCGACGAGCGCGCTCATCGCATCGGCGAAGGTCGGCAGATCCGGCAAGGTGCCGGCCGGTTGCGAGCCGACGTGGATCGCCCACCCTCCTTGCGCGTACTCCGCGGTCGCTTCCCCGGTCGCACCTCCGGGCACTGCTCCGAGGACGGCGTCGATCGCGGCGAAGGCGCGCACGAAGCGCGCGTCCGGCTTCACCCGGTACTGCTCGGCGAGCGCGGCGCGATCCGCCGCCAGCCGGCTCCCCTCGCCCGGCGCGCTCGCCGCGGCGCCACCATCCACCGGTTTGCCCGCCGGCTTGCACGCCACGACGACGACCAGCGCCGCCGCCCCCAGCAGCCGCACGACCTTGCTGACTTCCCCCATCCCCTGACGATACGAAACAGCCGCGCCCGCCGGAACATGTTCCTTCGTGACGGCGAAAAAAAGCCGTTCTACGTCAGTTGTTGAAGAAGAAGCGGCGGATGACCGGCGCGAACAGGCAGAGGATCAGGATGCCGCTGATCACCGCCGTGGCCAG
>JAMFST010000353.1 GCA_026225435.1 Labilithrix luteola | reverse complement strand
CGACGTGGGCGCGCCGCGCGCCGCGCTGCTGGCGCCGAACCTGGGCGAGGCGCTGGTCAAGCTCGGTCGCTACAAGAGGCTCGTCTGCCCGGAGCACGTCGAGCTGAAGGTCGCGCGCGGAGAGGCGCAGGTGCGCTTCCACTGGATCCTCGCCGACGTGGAGGTGCCGCGGCTCCTCGCCGACGCGACGTTCGCCTCGTTCGTCGAGCTCGCCCGACGGGGGACGGGCTTGCCGCTCTCTCCGCGGCGGCTCGAGCTTGCGCGCCGGCGCTCCGACGCTGCGCTCCTCGAGGCGCACTTCGGCTGCGAGGTCGTCTTCGCCGCCCCCTTCGATCGCATCGTCTTCGACGAGAAGCAGCTCGCGCTCCCGTTCCGGACCCACGATGCCGCCGCGCTCGCGCGCTTGATCCCCGCGCTCGACGCGGCGCTGGGCGAGCGTCAGGCCGCGGGCGGCCCCTTCGCCGACGAGGTCCGTGTGGCCATCGCCCGGCAGATGTACGGCGGCCGCCCCTCGGTCGACAAGGTCGCCCGCGAGCTGCACCTGAGCGCGCGCACCTTGCAGCGGCGGCTCGAGGAGATGGGGACGAGCTTCGGGGCGCAGCTCGACGACGTGCGCCAGAAGACCGCGCGCCGCCTCCTGGCGAACACCGATCTGGATGCAGTGGAGGTGGCCTTCTTCCTCGGCTTCGAGGAGCCGAACTCCTTCGCCCGCGCGTTTCGCGGCTGGGAAGGGACGACGCCGGCGCGCTGGCGCGGCGAGAGCGCGCGGTCGGCTATAACCTGACGGCTTGAGCATCGATCTTCTCTTCGTCGACGAGCACCTGGTCATCGCCGACAAGCCGTCGGGGCTGCTCGTCCACCGCGGCTGGGACAACGACGACGACGTGGCCATGTTCCGTGTGCGCGACCTCCTCGGCGCCTACGTCTTCCCGGTGCATCGCCTCGATCGCGGCACCAGCGGCGCGCTGCTCTTCGCCCGGCACAAGGAGGCGGCGGCCGCCCTGTCGCGCGCCTTCGAGGAGGGGGAGATCGACAAGAGCTACCTGGCGCTGGTGCGCGGTGTGCCGCCGGAGGACGGGGTCATCGACTATCCGCTGCAGAAGAGCGAGGACGGCCCGCGCGTCCCGGCGCTCACTCGTTTTCGCCGTCTGGGAGCCTCGTCGGTCGATCGCTGCTCGCTGGTGCTCGCGCTCCCCGAGACCGGGCGGTTGCACCAGGTGCGCCGCCACCTGCGGCACATCGATCATCCGCTGGTGGGCGACGTGCGGCACGGCTCCGGGAGCATCAACCGCCACTACCGCGCGACTTACGGGCTGCACCGGCTCGCGCTCCACGCCTGGACGCTCGGCTTCCGCCATCCGGTGACCGGCGCGCGCGTGGAGGTGACGGCGCCGGTGCCGGAGGACCTCGCCGGGCCGTTCGCTGCGCTCGGTCTCGGAGCCGCCTCGTGAGCCGGCGCGACAACGCCCACGTCCGCTGCAAGCGCTGCCACGCACACGAGAGCCTGTGCGTCTGCTCGCTCGTCCCGCGCATCGAGACGCGCACGCGGCTCCTCCTGGTGATCCATCACTTCGAGGCGCGCAAGCCGTCGAACACCGGCCTCCTCGCCGCGCAGTGTCTGCCGAATTCGCAGGTGCTCCTCCGCGGTCACGAGGCGGACGCCGGCACCAGCAGCCAGCCGCTGACGTTCCCGGCCGACACCCAGCCGCTCCTGCTCTTCCCCCACGAGGACGCCACGCCGCTCGACGTGTTCGCGTCCACGCGGCGCCCCGACGATCCGCCGGTCACCCTCGTCGTCCCCGACGGCAACTGGCGCCAGGCGGGCAAGGTGCGCCAGCGCGTCCCCGGCCTGCGCGACGTGCCCTGCGTGATCCTCCCGCACGAGCCCGACGCGCCGACGACCTACCGCCTGCGCAGCGAGCCGCACCCGCAAGGGATGGCGACGATGGAGGCGATCGCCCGCGCCTTCGGCATCCTCGAGGGGCCGCACGTGCGCGCGGCGATGGAGGAGCTCTTCCTCGTGATGGTCGAGCGAACGCTCTGGTCGCGTGGGATGCTCCCCACCGAGCAGCTCACCCGCCCGCTACCGCCCGGCGTCGCCCGCCACGATCCGCGCAGCGGTCACCCCGGGTATCGCTCGATCCTGCCGTCGGGATAGCGGGCGAAGCGCGACTCCTCGCGAGCGTGGACCGGGCCGTCGCTCTTCCAGGGCCAGCCGCCGAACTGGGTGCGCTGGTAGTCGACGAAGGCCTGCTGCAGCTCGGCGCGCGTGTTCATGACGAACGGCCCGTGCTGCGCCACCGCCTCGCCGATGGGGCGCCCCTGCAGGAGCAGGATTTCACACGTCTCCGCCCCGTTGACCAGCCGCGCGCTCGCGTCGGGCCGCATGCGCGCGAGCGAGCCGCGGGAGACGACCCGCCCGCCGATGTCCAGCGTGGCGCCGCGGAAGAAGTACAGCGTGCGGTGCACCCCGGCAGGGCCGGCCGGCAAGGTCCACTCGGCGCCCGGCTCCATGGTGATCGTCCAGATCGCGAGCCCGGCGTCCGGCCGCGCGGCCCACGAATCCGGCGGCGGCGGCGGCGCCTGCAGCTCGCCGAGGTTACCGGCGACGACGTCGATGACGGTGGCGCGTCCGGCCGCATCACGCTCGGTGACCGTCGGCTTCGCCTCGCGCCAGAGCATCGAGAAGTACGGCTCCACCATCTTGCTGGCCGACGGCAGGTTCAACCAGATCTGGAACAGCTCGAGCGGGTTCTTCTTCGCCTGCTCGACCAGCGGGAACATCTCGCAGTGGACGATCCCCTTGCCGGCGGTCAGCCACTGCACGTCACCGTCGCCGAAGCGCGCCGTCGCGCCGAGCGAGTCGGAGTGATCGATGAGCCCCTTGCGCATGATGGTGACCGTCTCGAAGCCACGGTGCGGGTGCTGGGGAAAGCCGGGCACCACGTCCCCGTGGTACATCCGCCAGCCGTCCTTGCCCTCGAAGTCCTGACCCATGTCGCGACCCTCGAGCGACACCGCCGGCCCCGACACCTCGTTGCCCGGCGGATAGTCGTCGTCGTGGTGGGCGCAGAACAGGAGTTCGCCGGAGGCGAGGGTGACGCGCACATAGGCCTGAGCGCCGCAGCTGTCGCAGCGGTCCAGGCCGGTGAGGGAGGGCAGGTCTAGTTCGTCGATAGTGTCGGTGATCTGGGT
>JAMFST010000003.1 GCA_026225435.1 Labilithrix luteola | reverse complement strand
GATCGCCGCTGCCCCTCCGAGCCGCAACGCGCGGTTCGCCTGGATCCGGTACGGGCGCCCGCTCTCGTTGCCGTCGCGCCGCCCGATCGCCGCGCGCGCCACCGCGAGAAGCCGTGTCGCCACGTCCGGCGGGAGCGCCGCCGACATCGGCCGGCGCGCGAGCGGATAGAAGGCCACGTCCAGCGACGCCGCCGAGGTGCCCCCGGCCGCCGCGTCGAGCAGCGCCAGCGTCGTCGGATCCGCCAGCGGACGACCCGCCACGACCGAATCGCCGAGACCGAGCGCCGCCCCCTTCGCATACGCGGGATCGCGCAACCAGCTGACGAGCAGCGCCTCCGCGTCCTCCCCTCCACACTGTCCGACCGCCCGGGCCAGGGTGGTCCGCGCGTCGAGACTCTCCGCGCTCGCCCCTCCGCCATCGCCCCCCGCCGCTCCCGGCAACGACGCGACCCGGGCGGCCAGCGCCGCCACCCGCTCCTTCTCGTGCCCCTTGCAGGAGTAGCCCAGCCCGTACGCCCCCCAGGCCACCGTCTCCTCGTCCTCGTCGGCCAGCGCCCGGAGCAACCCCGGCGTCGCCTCGTCCCCGCCGATCCGGGCCAGCGCCCGCGCCACCGCCCGCCGGGTCGGCAGGTCGTGCGCCTCGCGCACCGTCTCGGGCAAGTCGCGGATACGACGAAGATTTTCCGCCTTGGCCACCGCCAGCCCGGCCGGCCCCGCGAGCGCATCGAGCGCGCTGGTCCGGCTCGCCGCGCCCGTCCCCTCCCCCGCCGACCCATCCCCGGACCGGGACGCTCCGCCCCGGCTGCACGCCGAGGCGGCGAGGACGACCGCTGCGAGCGCCACCGCCGCGCGCCCCTGCCTTCGTTTGGCCATGTCCCCTTTTAGCCGCTCCCCAGGAAGAAGCGTTGACCCGACCGTCGGACGCGCCCTACCTTCGAGCTTCGGTCGTTGATGCGCGTCAAATTCTGGGGCGTCCGCGGCAGCATCCCCACCCCCGGACCCGACACCGTGGGGATCGGCGGCAACACGAGCTGCGTCGAGGTCGACGCCGGCGGCAAGCTGCTCAATATCGACGGCGGCACCGGCCTGCGCGGTCTCGGCAAGGAGCTGGTGAAGTCGATGCCGCTGACCGCGCACATCTTCTTCAGCCACGTGCACTGTGATCACATCCAGGGCTTCCCCTTCTTCGACCCGGCGTTCGTCCCCGGCAACCAGATCCATTTGTACGGAGGGAGCAACGTCTCCCGCACGCTGGAGGAGACGCTCGCCGGGCAGATGGATCACCCGAGCTTCCCCGTCCACCTGACGGACATGGCGGCGCGGATGACCTTCAACGATCTCGATGAAGGCGCGACGCTCGTGCTCCCCGCGGAGCCCGGAAGCAGCGACGGCGACGACGAGGTCCGCATCACCACCGCCCGCGGCAACCACCCCAACGGCGTGTACGCCTACCGCGTCGACCACGGCGGGCACTCGGTGGTCTACGCGACCGACACCGAGCACTACGACGAGGTCGACCCGGCCCTGCTCGCGCTCTCCAAGGGTGCCGACGTGCTGGTGAACGACGCCCAGTACACACCCGAGGAATACGAGGGGCGCTCCGGCACCGGTGGCTCGAAGAAGGGCTGGGGGCACAGCACGTTCGTCGCCTCGGCCGAGCTGGCGAAGGCGGCCGGCGTGAAGCAGCTCGTCCTCTTCCACCACGACCCGCTGCAGAACGACGCCGCCGTCCGCGACAAGCAGAAGCGCGCGCAGGAACACTTCGCGAACACCATCGCGGCCTACGAAGGCCTCGTCATCGATCTCTGAGCGAGACCGTCAGCGGCGCGACCAGCGGCCCGCAGCTTTTTCGTCGTTCACCGATTCATCGAGCTCGTCGAGCTCCTCGGCCTCCACCGGCGCGCTGCCGACGCGGGTGCGCGAGGCGACGAAGCGCTCGAAGGCGCTGGCGTCGACGCGCGCGCGAGACTCGTTCACCGGCTTGCTCGCCTGCGAGGCACCTTGCGGGGCGTGCGCGACCGGAGCCGCGACAGCCCCCGGCTGCGTCGCCACCGGGGCCGGAGTCGCCGTGCCGCGAGCGCGATCGATCAGGTGGCCGATCGCCTCGGTGCCGACGGCGATCTTGCGCTCGAACACCTCGAGCGACTGCTGCGTGCGCTCGCGTCGTTCGCGCTCCTTGCGCTCGCGCTTCGACTCGCGGCGCAACTTCGCCGGCTTGGGGAAGGCCACGTTCACCGCGCGCATCAGCAGCGCGATCCCCCAGACCATGGAGAAGACGAACATCCCGTGGTGGCCGGTGTGCCTGCCGATGCTGAAGAGGATGCCGCTGACGAAGACCCACGCCACGAAGCCGCGCAGAAGGCGGTGGATGCGGTAATTGCGCTCGAGCGCGGCCTCGCGAGCCGCCTCGAGAGCGACCGGATCGGGCCTCCGCGGCCGCTGCTCCGCCTCGAGGTCGTCGACCGCCGCCTCGATGTGCTCGAGCGGGATCCCGACCTCCGCCGCCGCGGCGATCAGCTCGTCGTGCGAGACCCCCTCCTCCGCCTTGCTCTGCTTCTGCAGGGCGCGCTGGAGGATCGCCTCCATCTCCTCGTGCGAGTACCGCCCACCTCGCGACGACCTCGGCGAATTCATCATGATGGTTCTAGCCGACGTCATGCCCTACGTCCTCCGATGCACCGGTCGATTGCGCTGTCGCGCAAACCTTTCGCCGCACTGTGTCGTCGTCGCCGGCCTTTCGCGATCGCGGTGCGCCTCTCCCCGTAATCATTCATCTTTTTGTCTGGCATCATCGCTGCAAAAGCCGCCGGCATGAACGGGGACAGCGATTCACTCCGCCGGTATCGCGGCGATCTCTCGGCCGTGCAGACGCTCTCACCGGAGGCGGAACGTGCGCTCGCCCTCGAGTGGCGCAAGGGGGACGCGCGCGCAGGTCGTCAGCTCATCGAAGCCTGTCTGCCCTTCGTGGTCGCCATCGCCTACCAGTACCGTCGCTGGGGGGTGCCGATGGAGGACGTCATCCAGCAGGGAAATATCGGCCTCTTGCGCGCGGCGAAGAAGTTCGAGCCCGAGCGCAAGTGTCGCCTCGCCACCTACGCCGGCTACTGGATCCGCGCCGAGATTCGCGAGTACGTGGTGCGCTCGTACCGCGTCGTGCGCCTCGGGACGACCAAGGGGGAGCGGCGTGCGCTGCGGGCCTACCGCACGATGTCGACGCCGACGGTCCCCAAGCTCGCCGAGGCCTCCGGGCTGAGCGAGGATCGCGTGCGAGCCCTCCTGCCGGTGCTCGAGGCGCGCGAGGCCAGCCTCGATGCGAGCGTCGGCGACATGCCGTCGCTGGGCGAGCGGGTCGAGTCGGACACGCCGAGCCCCGAAGAGAATGCGCACGCCTCGCGCGAGCAGCTCCGCGCGGAGGGGGTGGTCGAGCAGGCGCTCGGCAAGCT
>JAMFST010000352.1 GCA_026225435.1 Labilithrix luteola | reverse complement strand
CCTTCACCGCGGCGAGCGCGGCGTCGAAGGCGCGGTTGATGTCGGCGAGATCGGCACCGACGACGGAATACGTGATGCGGGTGTTGCTGGCGGTCATGGGGAAAACTCCTCGAGAGCGGAAGCGAGCAGGTCGACGAGAGCTTCGAGCTCGTCGTCGCGGATGATCAAAGGTGGGGCGATGAGGAACAGGTCACCGTCGACGCCGCCGGCGTGGCCGACGTTGGGCCAGACGATGAGGCCGCGCGCGAACAGGTGGGCGACGAGCCGCTCGATGACGCGGCGCGCGCGCGGGAACGGTGCACGGGTGGCGCGGTCGGCGACCAGCTCGACGCCGAGCAGCAACCCGGTCCCCTGGACGCACCCGACGATGGGGATGTGCGCCAGGCGATCGCGCAAGCTGGCGAGCAACCGCGTCCCGGCCTGCGCCGAGCGCGCGACGAGGTCGTGCCGCTCGAACTGCTCGAGCACGGCGACGCCGGCCGCGGTCAGCAGCGGCGCCTGCAGGTACGTCTGCGCGTGCTGGAAGTAGCCGGTCCCGTCGCGCATCTCGTCGACGTGCGCCTGCTTCACCAGGAGCGCCGAGAGCGCCGCGTAGCCACCGCCGAGCCCCTTGCCGAGCACGAGGACGTCCGGCGCGAGCCCGGTGCGCCGGCTGGCGAAGAACGCGCCGGAGCGCCCGGTGCCGCAGAGCACCTCGTCGGCGATGACGAGGATGCCGTGCCGGTCGCAGATCTCGCGGATGCGCGCGAAGTACCCAGGCGGCGGCACCGACGCACCGGCCGACGAGCCGATGACCGGCTCGGCCATGAAGGCCGCGATCGTGTGACCACCCTCCCGCGCGATCAGCGCTTCGAGCTCGCGTCCGTAGTGCTCCGCACCGTCGCGCTCGTAGTCCGCGAGCCCCGATCGATACGGATAGGGCGCCGTCACGGTCAGCACCTCGGACAGCAGCGGCCCGTACAGGGTGCGGTAGTGCGGCCTCCCCGAGGCCGACAGCGCGTAGAGCGTGTTGCCGTGGTAGCCGGGCGTCCGCGCGATCATCTTCGTGCGCCCGGGCTCGCCGCGCTCCATCCACAGCTGGCGGACGAACTTCACCGCCGCCTCCACCGCCTCCGAGCCGGAGCCGAGGAACGCCGCGCGCATCGCCCCGAACGCGGGCAGCTCACGCCCCGCGATCGCCGCCAGCTTCGTCGCCAGCGTCTCGGTCGGCACCGAGGTGAACTGCGTCCCGTTCACGTACCCGACCTGCAGCAGCTGCGCGTGGACCGCGTCGGCCACCGCGCGGCATCCGTGCCCGACGCTGGCCACCATCGCGCCCGACGAGCCGTCGAGGTATCGCTTGCCGTCGCGATCGAAGAGGTAGATCCCCTCCCCGTGCGAGATGACCGGCAGCTCGCGGGTGAGCGTGCGCAGCAGCACGTTCCCCTCCGGGTAGCGCACCCCGGTCACGACAGGCCCGCGATCGGGTGGACCGGGCGCGGCACCTGCGTCGGCTTCCCCTCGGAATCGAGCGCCACCATCACGAAGCGCCCGCGCGTCCCCAGGTGCCGCACGCCGGAGAGGAGATCCTCGGCGAACAGCCCGACCTCCACGGTGATCGACGTCTTGCCGATGGCGACCACCCTTCCCACCAGCTCCACCAGCTGCCCCTGGCGCACCGGCACGTGGAAGTCGCAGCGCTCGCTGCTCGCCGTCACCACCGTGCGCCGCGCGTAACGCGACGCCGTGATGAAGGCCGCCTTGTCCATCAGGGCCAGCGCCTCTCCGCCGAAGAGCGTGCCGTAGTGATTGGTCTGCGTGGGGAAGACCATCTCGATGAGCCGCACCTCGGTGATGCGCCCCGCCTCGATGACGTCCGTGTCCGATGTCTCTTGCATGATGTTCTCCAGCGATTCCGGTCAGAAAATGGACGGATCCGTCCCGTGCCACCGGCGGCAGCTCTCGTGAGACCGACCCGTGAAGTGACGAGCGCGCGAGCGCCCGAGGTGTTCAGAAGGCGGCGTCCAGCACGACGTCGCCTTTGACGCCGACCTGGTAGGCCGACACGCGCCGCTCGAAGAAGTTCGTCACCTCCTGCACGTCCTGCAGGTCCATGAAGGCGAGCGGGTTCTTCGCTCCGTAGCGACGCGGCCAACCGAGCGTGGCGAGACGCTGGTCGGCGCAGAACTCGAGGTACTTTCGTACGTCGTCGACCGAGAGCCCGACCACGCCGGTCCCCAGCAGATCCTCGGCGAACTGCGTCTCGCAGGCGATCGCCTCGTCGAGCATCCGGTGCACCTGCTGCGTCAGCTCCTCGTCGAAGAGCTCCGGCTCCTCGCTGCGCACCGTGCGCACCACCTCGAAGGCGAAGGCCATGTGCGCGCTCTCGTCGCGGAAGACCCAGTTGGTCCCGGCGGCCAGCCCGTGGAGCAGCCCGCGCGACCGGAGGAAGTACACGTAGGCGAAGGCGCCGAAGAAGAAGAGCCCCTCGATGCAGGCGGCGAAGCAGATCAGGTTCAGGAGGAACCGCTTCCGCTCGGCACGCGTCTCCAGGCGATCGAGCTCGTCGATGGAGTCGAGCCAGCGGAGGCAGAACTCCCCCTTCGTCCGGATCGACGGGATGGTCTCGATGGCGGCGAACGCGAGGTGGCGCTCGTCCGGCTCGGGCACGTAGGTGTCGAGCAGCGTGAGGTAGAACTGCACGTGCTGCGCCTCCTCGTACAGCTGGCGCGAGAGGTACATCCGCGCCTCGGGAGCGTTGATGTGCTTGTACAGGTTGAGCACCAGGTTGTTCGCCACGATGGAGTCACCGGTGGCGAAGAAGGCGACCAGACGCCGCACCAGGTGGCGCTCGGCGTCGGTCATCTTCTTGTTCAGGTCGAGCAGGTCGGTGGCGAAGTCCACCTCCTCGACGCTCCAGGTGTTCTTGATCGCGTCGCGGTACATGTCGAAGAAGACCGGGTAGCGCATCGGCCGGAGCGTCAGCGACATGCCGGGATCGAGGATGCGCGCGCTCACTGGCAGGCCTCGCAGCTCTCGGGGTTCTCGAGGCTACACGCGACGGCTGCGATGGCCGCGGCGTCCGGAGTGGTCCGCTTCTTCGTCGGTTCTTCGACGGTCGCCTTGGCGATGCGCGTCGCCGGGCGCGAGCGCAGGTAGTAGGTCGTCTTCAGCCCCTTCTTCCACGCATAAAAGTACATACTGGAGAGCTGCCCGATGCTCTGGCTCTCGATGAAGAGGTTGAGCGACTGGCTCTGGTCGAGGAAGGCGCCGCGGTCCGCGGCCATGTCGATGAGCGAGCGCATGGGGATCTCCCAGCTGGTCCGGTAGACCTCCTTGGTCGCCGCCGGCAGACCGGGGAGGCTCTGCACCGAGCCCTCGGCCAGCTTGAGGCGCGCGCGGGTGTCGTCGTTCCACAGACCGAGCGTCTTCAGCTCGTCGACCAGGTACCGGTTCATCTGCAGGAAGTCGCCGGAGAGCGTCTCGCGCTTGAACAGGTTGGAGGCCTGCGGCTCGATGCACTCGTAGCAACCGGCGATCGAGGCGATGGTCGCCGTCGGGGCGATGGCCACCAGGAGCGAGTTGCGCAGGCCGTGCTCGCGGACGCGCATGCGCAGTATCTCCCAGCGCGCGAGATCCTCGGGCTGCACGCCCCAGGCGTCGAACTGCAGCTCCCCGCGCGCCGCCCGCGTCTCGGAGAACGACGGGTGCGCGCCTTTTTCCACCGCGAGATCGACCGAGGTGCCGAGCGCGTGGAAGTAGATCTCCTCGGAGATCTGCCGCGACAGCTCGCGCGCCTTCTCCGAGTCGAACGGCAGACGCATCTGGAAGAACACGTCCTGCAACCCCATCAACCCGAGCCCCACGGGACGCCAGCGGAGGTTCGACGCCTTGGTGGAGGGGATGGGATAGAAGTTGAGATCGATCACCCGATCGAGCTGCCGCACCGCCGTGCGCACCGTGGCGGCGAGCTTGGCGAAGTCGAAGGTGACGCGCCCGGCATCGGTCGCGCCGGTCACCGTGTGCCGCCCGAGGTTGATCGAGCCGAGGTTGCAGACCGCCGACTCCTTCTTCGAGGTGACCTCGAGGATCTCGGTGCACAGGTTCGACAGGTGCACCACGCGGCCGGGGAGCGCCGTCTGGTTGCAGGCCTTGTTCGACTTGTCCTTGAAGGTCATCCAGCCGTTGCCGGTCTGGGCGAGCGTGCGCATCATCCGCGCGTAGAGATCGCGGGCCTTCATGGTCTTGGCGGCCAGGCCGGCCTGCTCCGCCTCGACGTAGCGCGCCTCGAACTCGTCGCCGTACAGATCCGGCAGCTCGGGCACGCGGCGGGGATCGAAGAGCGACCACTCGCCGTCCGCCTCGACCCGCTTCATGAACAGGTCGCAGACCCAGTTGGCGAGGTTCAGGTTGTGCGCGCGCTTGGCGTCGTCGCCCGTGTTGTCGCGCAGCTCGAGGAACTCCTCGATGTCGGCGTGCCAGGGCTCGAGGTAGACGCAGCAAGCCCCCTTCCGCTTGCCCCCCTGATTCACGGCGGCGACCGAGGCGTCGAGCGTCTTGAGCCACGGGACGATGCCGCTGGAGAGCCCGTTGGTGCTCTCGATGAGCGAGCCGCGCGAGCGCACGCGGTGGTACGCGAGCCCGATGCCGCCGGAGAACTTCGAGAGCAGCGCGACGTCGGTGTAGCGCTGGTAGATGTTCTCGAGGTGATCGTCCGGTGAGTCGAGGAGGAAGCAGCTGGAGAGCTGCTCGTGCTTGGTCCCGGCGTTGAACATCGTCGGCGAGCTGGGGAGGTACTCCAGCCGCGAGAACTGGCGGTACAGCTCGAGGGCGTCGGCCACCGTCTCGGAGAGCGCGCAGGCGATGCGGAGGAAGAACTGCTGCGGCGTCTCGATGACCAGCCGCGTCTTCGGGTGCTTGAGGAGGTAGCGGTCGTAGACCGTGCGCAGACCGAAGTACTCGAGCTCGTGATCGCGCTCGGGGACGATGGCGTCGTTCAGCTTGCGCGCGTTCTTCGCCACGAAATCGCCGAGGCGCGAGCCGACCAGGCCGACCTTCTGCGCCGTCGTGATCGACTGCGAGAAGGCATGGATCCCCTGGTTGCGGACCTCCTTGTCGACGTAGGTGGCCAGCAAGCGCGCGGCCAGCTTGGCGTACTGCGGCTCGTCGGCGATGAGCGCCGCGGCGGTCTGGATCGACAGCTGATCGAGCTCGCGGGTCGTCGCGCCGTCATACAGGCCGCTGATCGTCTTGGTCGCGACGCGCAAGGTGTCGACGGACGCGAGCCCCAGGCAGCAGCGGTTCACGGCGCGCACGATCTTGTTCACGTCGACCGCCTCCGAGTCGCCGTTGCGCTTGGTGATGCGCATGGTCGACTGCGGGCGCGCCTCGCCCGTGGTGGCACTGTTCCTGGGGAGCGACGGCGCCACGCCGTTGCCCGCGGTGATCTCGTTCATGGGAACCTCCGGCGAGTGCGAGCGGCGCCAGGCCGCTTGCGGTCTACGAACGGGCCCCCACCCCCTCGAGTGGTTGCGTCGAACGAAGCGCGGATGTCTCCCGCGTTTCCATGCTGGCAGGTCTTCGGGCTCGCGAGCTTTCCGGCCTCGAGACTGGCCGGGTTCCTACTCTCCACCGCTTCCCGATCCTCGAACGGAGGTCAGTGCGCTACGTGGATTTCGCTCTCGATTACCGCTGCGGGGCAGCCCCGGAATCGCGCCGGGTTCCCTTTTGAGCCGTTGGCCGAAGCCGCGGGCACCAACACGGGGCACAACCTATGGTGGCCCCCGCACGGTCGTCAACCACAGGTTGCGTCTCACCCGCTCAGTGCGCACAAACCGCGGTCGCGCGCTGCAGATACGCGGCGAGGGTCGGATGGGAACGGACCCGCTCTGCCTGCCACGGCGTCAGCGGCGTGCACAGCGACGCGAGCTGCGCGCTGATGGCCAGATCCGCGCGCGACACCTCCGCGCCGAGCCACAGCCCTTCGCGCGGAGCACGCTGCTCGAGAGCGTCGAGCGTCTCGTCGAAGCGCCGCCACAGCACCTCGGGCCCCTGGCGGGTGACGTCGCGCGCCTGCAGTGCCGCACGGACCCGTTTGCGAGCCATCCGCGGCACGAACCAGCGCAGCGGCGCCGGCATCGCTCCGAAGTAGCCCTTCTCCACGGCCGGCCAGTTCGCGTCGTCGTCCCAGCGCGACGCCACGAGGAAGCCGTTGAGCACCGTGTCGGCCATCTCCTCCCAGAGCAGCGACTCGGCCCGGCCGCGCGCATCGAGCCCGCGGTCGATCCGCCCGGGCGCCAGCTGCTCGATGCGCGAGACGATGCGGGTCGAGTCGGACACCGCGTCGCCATCCACCAGCAACACGGGCACCTGCCCCGACGGATTGAGCCGGCGAAAGGCGCCGGGATTGCCCGCGCGGCGCGAGGTGAACGGCAAGCGCGCCGCCTTCAGCGCCATCCGCACCTTGGTGCAGAAGGGGGAGAAGCTCTCCACCCCGGGGATCTTCGTCTCTTGCAGCTCGCACACCACCAGGTTCACAGCGCTCATCTCGGCCTCCGTTCGTTGACGACAGAAGGTCTACCTGGAGCAAGTGTCAGCCTATTGTCAGTTTTGAACGGACCAGTGACGGACGCAGCGCCAGGACCAGCGGGATGATCGCCAAGGCGGTGAGCGCCGACGCGGAGATGCCGACGGCGCGCGAGGCATGGTCGGCCAGTACCCCGTAGACGATGGGCGCGACTCCGCCCGTCACGATGACCCCCGTGTAGAACATCGCGAAGGCGCGGCCCGTGTCGCCGCCGGGCGCGAGGTCCGGCACGGTGCCGTAGAGGACCGAGGACGTGCCGTTGAGCACGATCCCGAGCAGCGGGAGCACGACGAGCATCGGCCCGAGCGACAGGACGATGGTGGCCATCATGAGGAGCGCCGTCGCGGCCTCGGTGACCACCACCGTCAGCGCAACGCCGAGGCGCTCTCCGAGCCAGCCGCAGACCGCCTTGCCGAGCGCGCCGCCGAGGAAGAGCAAGGCGAGCCCGAGACCGACGGTCTTGTCCGTCCCCCCGCGCGCGTGGAGGAGAAACGGGAGGAACAGCAGGTACCCCATGCGCGGAGCGGTATCGAGCGCGCCGATGGTGAGCAGCAGGCGGAAGCCCCTGCGATCGCCGTGCCCGGGCTCCGCCGCCGGCGTCTCGACGACGGCCCGCGCTGCCGGCTGACGACGAGGCACCACCAGCAGCAGCAGGAGGGCGACCACGAGGCCGACGAGCGCCGTCAACGCGACGACCGAGCGCCACGCGAGCACGGGCAGGAGCAGCGAGACGAGGGCGGGGAGCGCCGCCTTCCCGAGGTCGCCGGCGAAGTTGTAGATGCCGAGCGGACCGCGCGACTCCCGCCCGTACGCGCTGGTCACGAGGAGCGAGGCGCGCGGATGCTGCGTGCTCGACCCGATGCCGGCGACCACGAGGCCGACACACATGAAGGCCATGCCCCCCGGCAGCGCGACGACCAGGTACCCCAGCGCGGCGAGGAAGGTCGCCAGCACCAGCGCGGTGCGCGCGCTCACCCGCCTTCCCAGCGCCTTGTCGCCGGGGATCTGCAGCGCGCCCATGGTGCCGTAATAGAGGACGCGGACCATCGCCAGCCCGGCGTAGGAGAGCCCCAGCTCCGCCTGCCAGAGCGGCAGGAGCGCGTACAATTGATCCGTGTACCCGTCGTGCAGCATGTGCGCGAGGCAGGCGCCCGCGAGATCGCGCCGTCGGGTCGTCGTGCTCATGGGGCTGTGCGTACGCGCGGCGGCGCGGCTCTTCAAACGAAGGATCCTCATGCCAGCATGAGCGAACGCTCATGCACCACACCGCGCTTCCCGCCGACCGAGATCTCGCTACGAGCCGTCGTAGACGGCCTGCGCGCGCTGCGCCTGCGCGACGAGCCAGCGCTTGAAGTCGGCGATCGCCGGCAAGCGCTCGCGCCCCTTGGGGCACACGAAATAGTACGCGAGAGGCGATGGCTGGCGCACGTCGAGCAGGCGCACGAGACGCCCGTCCGCCAGCTCGGTCTCGACATGCCCGCTGCGCACCAGCGCGACGCCGTAGCCCGCGATGGCCGCCTCGATGGTCATGCTGGTGTCGGGGTAGTGCACGCTCGAATGCGAGAGCGCGAGCGACACCTCCACCCCTGCGCGCTCGAACCAGTACTCCCACTTGGGCGCCAGCTCCGGCCCCGCGCGGAAGAGGAGCGGATAGCGCAGGAGGTCCGCCGGGATCTTCGGCATTCCCAGCCGAGCGATCAGCTCGGGGCGGGCGACCGGGAACATGTACTCGCGCAGGAGCAGCTCGGAGTGCAGCCCCGGGTAGTGCCCGTTGCCCAGCCGCACGGCGATGTCCGCGTCCTCGCGCCGGAAGGTGATCGGGCGGCTGGTGGTCTCGATCCACAGCTGGATATCGGGGCAGGAGGCCTCGAGATCCGGCAGGCGCGGGAGCATCCAGCGGGTGGCGAAGGACTGCGTGAGACTGACGCGCAGCGGGTGACGCTCCCGCCGTAGCTCCAGCCCCGTCAAGGTCGCCTCGAGGCTCACGAGGAACTGGCGGATGATCGGCGCGAGCGCGTCCCCGGCGGGCGTCAGCTTCAACGAGCGCCCGCGCTGGAACAGCTTCATCCCCCAGAGCTCCTCCAGGTGCTGGATCTGGTGGCTGATGGCGCTCTGGGTGACGTGCAGCTCCGCCGCGGCCGCGGTGAACGTGGAGTGGCGCGCCGCCGCCTCGAACGCGCGCAGCGTCGGAGTGGGCGGCAGCTCCCTCATGCCGCGCGCGAGCCGCCCTGAACGACCGGATCGTAGTTGAGGTTCGGCCCCAGCCAGCGCTCCACCTCGTCCACCGTCATCCCCTTGCGCTGCGCGTAGTCGTGCACCTGGTCGCGCTCGATCTTGCCGAGGGTGAAGTAGCGCGCCTCGGGATGGGCGAAGTACAGCCCACTGACGCTCGAGCCCGGCCACATGGCGAACGACTCGGTGAGGAGCATCCCGGTGTTCTTCTCGACCTCGAGGAGATCCCACAGCGTCCCCTTCTCGGTGTGATCCGGGCACGCCGGGTAGCCCGCCGCCGGGCGGATGCCGCGGTATTTTTCGGCGATCAGATCGGCGGGAACGAACGTCTCGCTCTTGCCGTAGCCCCACTCCTTGCGCACGCGCTCGTGCAGGCACTCGGCGAAGGCCTCGGCGAGGCGGTCGGCCAGCGCCTCGGCCATGATCGCGTTGTAGTCGTCGTGCTTGGCGCGGAAGCCGTCGCACAGCTCCTTGAGGCCAAAGCCGGTGCTGACGGCGAAGGCGCCGAGGTGGTCGGGCAGGCCGGTGCTGCGCGGCGCGACGAAGTCCGCGAGGCTACGGTGCGGCTCGTTCTTGTCCTTCTTCTCCAGCTGCTGCCGCAGGAAGTGGAAGCGCGCACGCTCGTCGGCGCGGGACACATCGAAATAGAGCTCCACGTCGTCGCCCACCGAGTTGGCCGGGAAGAGGCCGTACACGCCGCGCGCGCGCAGCAGCTTCCTGGCGATGATCTCGTCGAGGAGCACGTTGGCCTCGGCGAAGATGGTGCGCGCCTGTTCCCCGTATTTCTCGTGCTCGAGGATCTTCGGGTAGACCCCCTTGAGCTCCCAGGTGTGGAAGAACGGAGTCCAGTCGATGTACTCGCGCAGCGTCTCCAGCGGGAAGTCGTCGACCACGCGGACGCCGGTGTGCTCCGGGAGCGCGACGTCGTCGGGGCGCCAGGCGATCTTGGGCGCGTTCGCCCGCGCCTCGTCGAGGCTCGCGAGCTTGCGCTGCGGGGCGCCGTGGATGCGCCGCAGCTGCTCGTAGTCGGCGCGGTGCTCCTGGACGAAGGCCGCCTTCTTCTCGCTGAGCAGGGTGGTCGTCACCGGCACGGCGCGGCTGGCGTCGAGCACGTGGACCACCGGCTCGCTGTAGTGCGGCGCGATCTTCACCGCCGTGTGCGCGCGGCTGGTGGTGGCCCCGCCGATGAGCAGCGGGAGCTTGAACCCTTGCCGCTCCATCTCGCGCGCCACGTGGGTCATCTCGTCGAGTGACGGGGTGATGAGGCCACTCAGGCCAATGAGATCCGCCTTCTCGGCCCTGGCGCGCTCGAGGATCTTCTCGCACGAGACCATGACGCCCATGTCGATGACCTCGTAGTTGTTGCAGGCGAGGACGACGCCGACGATGTTCTTGCCAATGTCGTGAACGTCGCCCTTGACCGTCGCGAGTATGATTTTTCCCTGCGCCTTGACCACTTGGCCGGCCGCGGCCATCGCTACCTTCTCGGCCTCCATATACGGCGTAAGGTGGGCTACTGCCTTCTTCATGACACGGGCAGACTTGATCACCTGAGGAAGGAACATCTTGCCAGAGCCGAACAAGTCTCCCACCACATTCATTCCCTTCATCAGAGGACCCTCGATGACCTCCAGAGGACGAGAGGCAGCCAGTCTGGCCTCCTCCACATCCTTGTCAATGTACTCAGTGATACCATT
>JAMFST010000351.1 GCA_026225435.1 Labilithrix luteola | reverse complement strand
GCCGCAGCTGCGGCACCGACGGCCAGCCACGCTCCGACCCTCTGGAGACCTGTCTCACAGGCCGATGGACTTCGCCTTCGCACCGCTGTCCCAGAAGACATACTCCTGATCCTTGGCTCCGTCCTTCCAGTGACTCACGGTGACGAGCCAGAGCGAGAAGGCGCGGCCGGTGGGCGCCGTGACGGTGCCGTCCTCGTTGACCAGCGGCTGGGTGAAGGTGCCCGAGAGCGTGCCCGCCTCGGTGGTCCACTCGCTCGACGCGAGCTTCACCGGGTGCGTGTCGAGGTGGTGGTCGGGGGCGAAGGCGAAGGCGCGGTCGAGCTCCTCCGGCTTGTGGCTGACCGCCTGCGTGAGGCGGCCGTCCGGCCAGCGAACCTTCAGGTTTCCGACGTGAGAGCTGCGGAGCTGATCCCAGCTCTCCGGCGAGACGCTGGCGATGCGGAAGCGGGTGGCCGGGGCGGCGTCGTCGGACGAGCGGGTGGCGGTAGCCGCTTCGGAAATGGAGGAGGGCGGCTGCGAGACCGAGCAGGCAGTCATCAGCAAAGAACCGAGCGCGAGACCTACGAGCGAGAGCGAACGCATGACGAGACCTTTCGAGTGGGCGACGTCTTCGTCGCCAATTCACCACTGCCAGTTAGAAGCAGGTGGAGGTCCACCGTTTCGCCGTCTCGAGCGTCGGTGTAACGATTTCTTGAGGGCGCGATACCCTCGCCGCATGATCGGCTCCTCGCCTCAGCTCGCGGTCGTCCGCGCCGACATCACCACGCTCGCGATCGACGCCATCGTCAACGCGGCCAACGGCTCGCTCCTCGGCGGAGGCGGGGTCGACGGCGCCATCCACCGCGCCGCCGGCCGGGAGCTGCTCGCCGCGTGCGAGAAGCTGGGCGGCTGCGCCACCGGCGATGCCAAGGCCACGCCGGGGTTCAAGCTCCCCGCGAAGTGGGTCTTCCACGCCGTCGGTCCGGTGTGGAACGGCGGCGGCCACCAGGAGGACGCCAGGCTCGCCGGCTGCTACCGCCGGTGCCTCGAGCTCGCCCGCGAGCACGCCTGCGCGTCGGTCGCCTTCCCCGCCATCTCCACCGGCGTCTACCGCTTCCCCCTCGAGCGCGCGGCGAAGATCGCCGTCGCCACCGTCCGGGAGACCATCGCCGCTTCCGGCGTCACCCGCGTCGTCTTCTGCAGCTTCAACGAGAACGCCGAGGAGATCTACCGGGACCTGCTGTCGGCGTCGTGAGGAGGTAGCGCCAGCGCCGCCGTCAGCTGATCGATGACGCGCACCGCGGCCGTTGCGCGTCCAGCGGCGTTGAGGTGATAGGGCGCGTCGAAGAAGTCCTCGTCGGGGAGGAGCCCGTCCAGCGGTCGTCCGACGTGGCGCGCGTGCAGCTGGGTGGAGACGAGGTCGGCGATCTTCTCGAGGTTCGCCTCGTTTCCACGGGCCAGACTGGCGGCCAGGTTGGGATAGAGGACGACGGTCATCGCCCCGCGCAGGCCCACGCGCCGCTCGAAGTCGTTCAGCACCTGGAGGCGCCGACCGATCTCGGGATTGATGGGATACCGCTCGTGAAAATCGACCTTCACCGACAGAGCCTGGAGGTGCTGGACCTCGTCGCCCCAGTGGTCGAAGCCCTCGCGCGAGTAGTCGTAGTTGGTGGTGCTGTGCCGGTTGCGCCAGAGGATGAGCGGGTCGGCGATCAGCTTGTGTGTCGCGTAGTCGGAGAAGCCGCGCAGCATCGGGAGCAGGTCTCGCCCTTCGGCGAAGCGCAGACCAGAGGGGAAGCTCGTGAGGAGCGCGGCGGCGGCGATCCCGTCGTCGCCGGCGAAGTCGTCGCCAAGGATGCTGTATTCGGGGATGACGAGGACGACGTCGCCCGTATG
>JAMFST010000350.1 GCA_026225435.1 Labilithrix luteola | reverse complement strand
TCATCGCCGAGATCCAGCTCTTCGTGCTGCAGCCGCTCTCGGTCGACGAGACGGTGCAGCACGTGACGGCGCTGCAGTTCAAGGGGGCGCCGGATCTCAACCGCCGCATGCGCCAGCAGACGATGGGCTCGGTCGGGCCCGCTGGCTTCCTCCTCGCCGACGACGCCGAGATGTACGAACGTACGCAGTTCGGCGCGCGGCAACGCAACCCGGAGCGGAGCTACCTGGGGCGCGGCAAGCACCGCGAGGAGATCGACGCGGACGGCCACGTCATCGGCAACGTCACCGACGACACCCCCTCGCGCCACATGTGGCAGCACTACCGCAAGCTCATGGAGACGCCGTGAAGGGTCTCGATCTCACCATTCGCGACTATCCGCTCCTCGTCGAGGTGACGCAGTTCATCTACCGCGAGGCACGCCTGCAGGACGACCACGCCTACGACGAGTGGGAGTCGCTGTGGACCGACGACGGCGTCTACTGGATCCCCGCCAACGGCGAGGACAGCGATCCCGAGCAGAAGATGTCCATCGTCTACGACAACCGCTCGCGCATCTCGGTGCGGGTGAACCAGCTCAAGACGGGAAAGCGGCATAGCCAGACGCCGGTGTCGGCGCTGCGCCGGGTGATCTCCAACGTGGAGATCCTGAGCGACGGGGACGACGAGCTGACGGCCTGCGCCAGCGCGATCATCTTCGAGGCGACCCCGCGCTCGGAGCGCGTCTGGGCGACGAAGAACGTCTACCGCCTGCGGGTGAAGGACGGGCAGCTGAAGATGGCGCACAAGAAGGTCGTCCTCGCGAACAACGAGAGCGCCCTCTACACGATCTCGTTTCTCATCTGAGGCTCATGACCAGTCCCGAATCCATCGTCTCCAGCGGCCCGGTGCTGCTCGAGATCCGCGAAGGCGGCATCGCCCATGTCCGGCTGAACAAGCCGGAGTCGGCCAACAGCATGGACACCGAGCTGCTCTCGGCGCTCCACCAGGCGGTCGTCTTCTGCCACTCCGACGACCGGGTACGCGTTGTGGTTCTGACCGGCGCGGGGAAGAACTTCTGCGCCGGCGGCGACGTGAAGGTGTTCGCCTCGCAGGGCGACAAGCTGCCCGACCACGTGCGCAAGGTGGGTGCGTACCTGGAGATCGCCCTCGGCGCGCTCGTCCATTTGAAGACGCCGGTGGTCACCGCCATCCAGGGGTTCGCCGCCGGCGGTGGTGGCCTCGGCATCACCTGCTGCTCGGACTTCGTGGTCGCCGGCGAGTCGGCGAAGTTCCTCGCCGGAGCGACGCGCGTGGGGATGGTCCCGGACGGCGGGGTGACCGTCTCGCTGGTGCAGCTCGTCGGCATGCGCAACGCGCTCGACATCCTCCTGCTCAACCCGACCTTGAGCGCGGCGGAGGCGAAGGCCATGGGGCTTGTCAGCCGCGTGGTCCCCGACGACCGCATCGAGGCCGAGGCTTTCGCGCTCGCCGAGCAGCTGACGCAGGGGGCGCCGCAAGCTCTCGCGGCCACCAAGCGCCTCCTGTGGAGCGGCATCGGCACCAGCGTGGATGCGCGCATGCCCGAGGAGGCGCGCATGATCGCGACGCTGTGCGCCACGGACGACGTGCGCGAGGGGCTTGCCGCGGTCATCGAACGGCGCAAACCTCGCTTCACGGGTCGGTGACCATGTGGCTGATGCGGCAGATGCTCGCGCGCTGCGCGGGTAACTTTCCTCTCAAGACGGCGTACATCTGCGGCGACCGGCGCGCGAGCTGGCGGCAGATGGATCAGCGTTCGGATCGCTTCGCCTCGTGGCTGCAGCGCACGCGCGGTGAAGCAGTGCGCGGGGCGACGGTGGCCATCCTCGGCCTCGAATCGCTGGCCATCTACGAGCACTTCTTCGCCTGCATGAAGGTCGGAGCGGTGCGCCTCGGCATCAACACGCACTACGCGTGGCCGGAGATCGAGCACGTCATCCGCGACAGCGCCGCCAAGGTGATCCTCGTCGAGGCGCGCTGCGCTCACCTGATCGCGCCGCACCGGGAGAAGCTGGCCGATCTCGGCATCACCTTCGTCGGCTTCGGCGGCGCGCACGACTTCGCGCTCGATTACGAGACCATCCTCGCCTACGAGCCGGAGCGCGACGGATCGTCGGCGCCGTGGCCCGAGCTGCGGGGCGACGATCTCCTGATGTACAGCTACACCTCCGGCACCACCGGCGTGCCCAAGGGGGTCATGATCACCCAGGAGGCGGGTGCCAACGTGATGATCCACGTGGTCGCCGGCTTCGGCTTCTCGCCCGACGACGTGTGGTGCATGCCCGCCGCCTCCGCCTGGGTGGTGCTGTTGATGAACACCTTCAGCCTGGCCAACGGGATGACCACCGTGGTCCCGGACGGCTCGTTCCAGATCGGCAGCTTCCTCGGCGACATCGAGCGCTTTCGCGTCACCTCGGTGCTGATGGTACCGACGATGATGCGCCGGGCGATCGCCGAGCAGCAGGCGCGCGCGTTCGACCTGTCGTCGCTGCGCCTCGTCGTCTACGGCTCGGCGCCGGCCACGCCGCAGCTCATTCGCGAGGCGCGCGCCGTGCTCGGCGCCGAGCTCCTGCAAACGTACGGGCAGACCGAGTCGTCCGGCGGCTGGATGACCGTGCTCACGCCGGAGGATCACCACCGCGGCCTGACCGACCAGCCGGAGCTGCTCCGCTCGATCGGACGGGTCGGTATCCACTTCGAGTGCTCGGTGCGCGACGCCGACGGCCAGCCGGTGCCGGCGGGAGAGCGCGGCGAGCTGTGGTTCCGCGGCAACTCGTTGATGAAGGGGTACCTGAACCTGCCCGAGGCGACGGCGGAGGCGCTGCGCGACGGGTGGCTGCGCTCCAACGACATCGGGCGCATCGACGAGAACGGCTACGTGTACCTGCTCGACCGGCAGAAGTTCATGATCATCACCGGCGCGGTGAACGTGTTCCCCACGACGGTGGAGGCGATCGTGAGCGAGCACCCCGGGCTGCAGGAGGTCGCCGTCGTCGGCGTGCCGCATCCCGAGTGGGGCGAGGCGGTGGTCGCGGTGGCCGTGATGCGCGCCGGCCACGAGTCGCTCACCACCATCGAGGTGAGCCGCTTCTGCGACGGCAAGCTGGGCAAGCCGGAGATCCCCAAGCACGTCGTGTTCGTGAAGGAGCTGCCCAAGACGCTCAACGGGAAGATCAAGAAGGCCGAGCTGCGCGAGTGGCTCGTGGTCACGCCGGGGCTGGTGCCCTGGAGCACCGCCGCCTCGTGAGCAGCTCGTGAGCAACAGGGCCGGGAGCGCCGATTGCGCCCCCCCTACCGGCTCCGCGCCTCGGTCAGCACACCGGGGAGGTGCTGGGCGGGATCCTCAAGCTGAGCACCCGTCAGCTGGGAGAGCTGCAGGCGCGCGGCGTCATCGCGCTGCCTTGACCGACGCGCCGAGCGACGCGCCGATCGACTCGGCCTCCGGGCTCTTGAACCCGGTCATGAAGAGCTGCGAGATGCGCGCCGCCAGCTCCCGCGGCGAGATGGTGCCCGCCTTGTCGTACCAGGTGAACGTCCAGATCAGCATTCCGAAGATGAGCAGCGCGTAGGGCCCCCGCACCCGCCGCTGCTTCATGAGCCCGGGGTTGATCTCCTCGAGCAGCTGGGCGAGCAGGTTCACCAGCTCGGTCTCCATCACGCGGATCTCGTCGCGCTTGGGGGCCGGCAGGTGCTTCATCTCGTTGACCAGCACCAGCTGCTCGTCGCGTGAGCCGGCCGCGCGGGCGACGAACTCGGCGATGAACTTCTCGAAGCGCTCCTCGGCCGGGAGCGGCAGCGCGACGATGGCCGACAGCCCGGTGAGCAGCATCACCGTGTGCTCGCGGACGATGGCGAAGAGCACGTCTTCCTTGGCCGGGAAGTAGTGATAGACGTGCGACTTGGAGGCGTTGCACGCCTGCGCGACCTCCATGATGGTCGTGTGCTCGAACCCCTGGCCGGCGAAGAGCGCGGCGGCACGTTCGAGGATCAGCTGCTTCTTCGCTTCGTAGTCTTCGGCTCGTTCGCGGGTCATGGGCTCGGGCTTTCCCGGGCGGCACGGTAGCAACATCCGCAGCGGCGGAGATGCGATATCCAGGAGAGATGCAGACCAAGCGCGCCGCCGGCATGCCGCAAGGTGTTCCGTACCTCTTCTACGACGACATCGCCGAGGCGGTCGCCTTCCTCACCAGGTCCTTCGGCTTCACCGTGCGCTTCTCGGACGCCGGCCCCGACGGGAAGCTCCGCCACGCGCAGCTCCAGCTGGGCGAGTGCGTGGTCATGCTCGGCCCGACGCACTCCAAGGGTGAGCTGCGCGCGTGCCGCACCCCGCGCGAGCAGGGCAGCTTGAACGGCGGCGTGTACGTCTTCCTCGACGCCGTCGACGCGCACCACGACGCGGCGAAGAGCGCCGGCGTGAACGTGCTGCTGCCACCCGCGGACATGCCCTGGGGGGACCGGATGTACTGCGCCGAGGATCTCGCCGGGCAGTTCTGGATGTTCGCCACGCCGCTGGGGTGATCTAGCCTGGGGGCATGCTCCTCCCGCTCCTCGAGATCGATCATCCGCTGGTGCAGGCGCCCATGGCCGGTATCTCGACGCCAGCGATGGCGGCAGCGGTCGCCAGCGCGGGGGCGCTCGGCTCCATCGGCGTCGGCGCCACCGATGCCGCCGGGGCGCGCAAGATGATCGCCGCGTTCCGGGAGCAGTCGAAGCGCTCGCTCAACGTGAACGTGTTCTGCCATGCGCCGGCGAAGGCCGACGAGGCGCGCCAGGCGCGGTGGATCGAGCGCCTCCGTCCCGAATTCGCGCAGCAGAGCGCCACGCCTCCGGCGAAGCTGACCGAGATCTACCGGAGCTTCCTCGTCGACGACGACATGCTGGCGGCGTTCGTCGCCGAGCGGCCGAAGGTGGTGAGCTTCCACTTCGGCATCCCCTCGACCGACCGGGTGCGCGCGCTGCGCGACGCGGGCATCGTCGTCCTCGGCTCCGCCACCAGCCTGGCCGAGGCGCGCCGGCTGGTAGATGGCGGCGCGCAGGCGGTCGTCGCGCAGGGGTACGAAGCCGGCGGCCACCGCGGCATGTTCGATCCCGACGCGGCCGATGACCGGCTGGGGACCTTCGCGCTCACCCGCATCCTCGCCCGCGAGCTGCCGGTGCCGGTCATCGCGGCCGGAGGCATCATGGACGGCGCCGGCATCTCCGCCGCGCTCCGTCTCGGCGCGGCCGCCGCCCAGCTCGGGACCGCCTTCGTCCTCTGCCCCGAGTCGGCGGCCGACGAAGGCTACCGCCGGGCGATGACCAGCGACGCCGCGCACCACACGGTGATGACCCGCGCCATCTCCGGCCGCCCCGCGCGCTGCCTCGCCAACCGCTTCACCGGGTGGGCAGCAACGAACGCCGTGAGCGACGCGGAGATCCCCGACTACCCCATCGCGTACGATCTGGGAAAAGCGCTCCACGCCGCCGGCAAAGCGGCGGCGGGGAAGGACTTCGGCTTCGGCGCGCAGTGGGCCGGGCAAGGTGCGCCGCTGGCTCGCTCGCTCCCCGCGGCGGAGATGGTGGCGAAGCTGGTCGCCGAGACGTGAGCCTCAATAATAGATGACCCCCTTGGTGCCGCCGCCGCAAGGGATGGCGTCGCCGTTGACCGAGACGCTGCGCGGCGACGCGAGGAACGCCACCAGATCGGCGACCTCGGAGGCGTCGACGATGCGGCCGAGGATGACCGGCGCGGCCATCCGCTTCTCCACCTCCTCGGCGCTGATCCCACCCGCCGCCGCGCGCGCGGCGATGACGCCGGGTGTCTTCTCGGTGCGCGTGAGCCCAGGGTGTACGACCGTCACGTTGATCCCCTTCGGCCCGAGCTCGTCGGCGAGGTTCTTGCTCAGGGCCGCCACTGCGACGTTGCGCACCGAGCCGATGATCGATCCGGTCTGCCGCGCGCCGAGCCCGCTCACGTTGATGATGCGCCCCCAGCCGGCGCGGATCATGTGCGGCGCCACCTCGCGCGCGGTGCGCAGGTAGCCCATCACCTTCACGTCGACGTCGGCGTAGAAGTTCTCGTCGTCGATGTCGGCGAGCGCCGGCGGCGTCGACTGCCCCGCCGGCATGGCCGCCGAGTTCACCAGGATGTCGATCCCGCCGAGCGCCGCGACCGCGCCGGCCACCAGCTGGCGCACCGACTCGTCGTCCTTGGTGTCGACGGTGAGCGGGACGATCTTCCGCTTCGTCTCCGCCGCCAGCTCCTTCGCCGCCGCCTCGAGCTCCGCCTGGTTGCGGGAGGCGATGACGACGTCGACGCCTTCGAGCGCCAGCTGCCGCGCGATCGCCCGGCCGATCCCCTTGCTCCCGCCGGTGACGAGAGCGCGCTTGTCCGTGAGGTGCAGGTCCATGCGCCGAGTCTCACACAGGTCAGTCGAGACCGGTCTTCCCGTCGGCCCAGTACGCGCGCACCGTCTGCTTCCGCTTGCCCGCCGCGCGCAGGTGCTCGCGCACCTTCTGGATCGAGCTCGCCCGGCCGGTGAGGACGATCGAGCCGCTCAGCGCGTCGGCGATGCCCTTCAGGTGCGCATCCGCCGGCTCCTTCGCGACGAGCGCGTCACGCGGGATGTCGAGCGCGTCGACCGCGTAGAACGCGTCTTCCAGCGACGACACCTCGAAGCGCAGCGTCGACCTGTCGCGCAGCCGTTCGATCCCGCGCAAGGTGCGCGCCACCGCGAAGGACGTCTCGTCGCCGAAGAGCGACACCGGACCTTCGAGACCGTCGAGCGGCGTCGAGGCTTGCGGCCCGATGAGGCGCACCTCGGCGGCCACCTCCAGCGCGCGGGCGAAGGACGGCCCCGGCGTGTCCCCGTGCACGTACACGAGCACCGAGAATCGCCCCGCCGCGCGGTCGAAGTCGAACGGCGTGTACGTCCGCGTCCCCACCTCGGGCAGGAAGAGCTGCACCTTCTCCCCCGCCGCCCCGCTCAGCTCCGTGGCCCACGGCGCCCGCAGGACCACGCGGCGATAGCGCGGCCCGAGCTCCTCCAGCGACTCCACGAGCGCGTCGCGCAGCAGGCGATCGCCGATCCAGCCACCGAGGAGCCGCGCCTTGAGGTTGGGCATGCCGGTCCTTTGGATGCCGACCGCCCGCCTTCCGTCGCGGGTGCTCAGTTGGTGAAGCCGCCGTCGACGCGGATGATGGCTCCCGTCGTGAAGCTGGACGCCGGGCTCGCGAGGTAGAGAGCGGTGGTGACGATCTCCTCCGGTCGCCCGGGCCGGCCCATCGCGCCGGGAGCGGTCTCGCGTTGCTCGGGCGCCCACGCCCTGGAGATCACGCAGTACACCGTGCTCACCTACCTGATGGCGCTGGGTGAATCCCGGGTGCGTGATCTGGGCGACGCCATGGTGCTCGAGGAGACCACGCTGACGCGCAACCTGCGCCTGCTCGAGCAGGGGGGCTGGGTCCGCAGCCGTCCGGGCGAGGACCGGCGCGAGCGCCTGGTATCGATCACTCCGACCGGGCTCCGCCTGGTCGAGAAGGCCCGCCCGCTCTGGCAGGAGGCGCAGGACCGGATGCAGGAGCGGCTGTCGAAGAGCACCTGGGACGCCACGTTTCGCACGCTGCCGCGCATCGTGGACGCGGCCCGAGGAGAACCGTCATGAGCAGCAAGATTCTCGCAGGCAAGGTCGCGGTCATCACCGGGGGGAGCACCGGCATCGGGCTGGCGACGGCCAAGCGCTTCATCGCCGAGGGGGCCTCGGTGTTCATCACCGGCCGCCGGCAGAAGGAGCTCGACGACGCCGTCGCCGAGATCGGCGGCGACGCGACCGGCGTGCAGGCCGACTCGTCGAAGCTGGCCGATCTCGACCGGCTGTACGCGCAGATCCAGCAGACGAAGGGGAAGGTCGACATCGTGGTCGCCAACGCCGGCGTGCTCGAGAGCGCGCCGCCGAGACCGTGCTCTTCCTCGCTTCCGACGCAGCGAGTTACATCAACGCCGCCAACTTCGACGTCGATGGCGGCTGGTCGCAGATCTGAACGAAGGAAGTTACCGGCGAGAAAGTTAAGCCGCGAACTGCGCTAGGCTTCACCGCATGATCGATCGGAGCATCATCGGCTTTGCCAGCGGCCCCTTCGAGGTCCCGCTGGAACGCGGGCGCCTGCAATTTTACGCCAAGGTCCTCGGGCTCGAGGACCCGGTGTACACCGACGTCGCGGCGGCGAAGGCCAAGGGGTATCCCGACGTCCTCGTCCCCCCGACGTTCCTCTTCGGGCTGGAGATCGAGACGGGCGACGCCTTCGCCACCTTCGCTCGCGCCAACATCGACCTCGGCGAGGTGCTCCACGGCGAGCAGGACTTCGTCTACCACGCGCCTCTCTTCGCCGGTCAGACGGTGAGCTTCTCCACCAAGGTGACCGACGTGTACGACAAGAAGAACGGCAAGCTCGAGTTCCTCGTCCGCGAGACGGCGGTCACGCGCGACGGACAGCGCGTCGTCGATCTCCGCAGCACCACCGTGGTGGCCCACAAATGAGCGCGCTCGATCTGACCAAGCTGGCGGCCGGCACCGAGCTCCCCGCCTTGAACGTCCCGGCGATCTCTCGCACCACGCTGGCGCTCTTCGCCGGCGCCAGCGGCGATCACAACC
>JAMFST010000349.1 GCA_026225435.1 Labilithrix luteola | reverse complement strand
TACTGCGATCCCTTGGTGTCTCCCCCCGTCGGGCCGGAGATCGACAGCGGCAGGACGAACTCCCCCTCCTCGCCGGTGTTGCCCACCAGGCGCGGCGGGATCATGTGCGGCGCCGGCTGGTTGGCGCTCTCCGCCGCGCTACCGAGGCGCATGCGCGCCGGCCGATCGGGCAAGGTGACCAGGTTCTCCCGGCGGATGATCCCCTCGATCTCCGCGAGACGTGCCTGGTAGTGCGGCATGATCGCGTCGCCCGTGATCTGCTCCTTCTTCAGCTCCTTGAGCACGTCGCGGTAGTCGGCCGACGGCAGGTTGCGCGCCCTCGCCACCTCGGCGGCCACCTTCTGCATCTCCGCCTGGATGGCGATGAGCTCCTGGTGCGCCATGCGTGACAGCTCGCTCGGCGGCAGGTCGACGCCGGCGTCTTCCAGGCGCAGCTCGTACACCGCTGGTGGCAGCGGGATGGTGGTGCGCGCCTTGGGGAGCACCTTGTCCTTGAGGAACTTCGCGTAGTGCTCGGTCTGCGTCTTGAGGAGCGCGAGCGCCTGCTTCGCCTCGGGCGACTCGTCGAGCTTGTACTTCTCGAAGAGCTTCTGCACCCCTTCGCGCGAGGTGTCGGCGGTGGAGATCGTCTTCTCCACGTCGGCGCGCGACGGCATGGTCAGCCCGGGGCGGGACATGGCGTGCGCGGTGTCCTCCTCGGCCAGCTCGGTGACCGACTTGCCCGGCTTGCCACCCGGCGTTGCCGGCGCGATCCCCACGTACTTCTGCAGGCGAGCGAGCGCCTTCTTGCGCCGCTCGGGGCTGATCTGGTCGTCGAGCAGGACGTGCAGGCCGTTGAAGATCATCCGCGGCACCGGCCAGAACGGCACCATCAGCTTCTCGTTCGCCGCCTCCTCGCGACGCTGGAGGTCGACCGCGTGGATGAGGATGGTGAGATCCTGGCGCACCAGCGGGTCGGACTCCTTGTCGCGGCGCTGCTCGAGCTCCGTCTGCACCGCGTGCTTGGCCGCCTCCTCGCGCGCGCGAAAGCCCGGCGTCATGTCGGCGATCTCGGTGTCGACCGTCTCCACGCCGGCCTGCGAGGCCTCCTCGGGCGAGAACTTGGTCTCGTAGTCGAGGAGCAGCTGCGCGTTGGCGTCGCTGCGGGCCATCCACGCCGGGCGCGGCGGACGCGGACCTGGCGCGGGAGCGGGAGGCGGCGTGGTGGCAGCCGGCGGCGGAGGGGGCGCGCTGGCGGTCACCGGCGCCGGCTGGGCCCCTCCGCAGGCGGTCGCGCTCGCGATCAGCGCAGAAAGAAAGAGCGACGAAGCTGCCGAGCGCGAAACTCCTCGAGTTCTCATGGGACGCGGACCGTAGTAGAGAAGCCGCATGGCTGGAATGATGAGCGGGACGGTTCGCATGATCCTCGGCGTGCTTCTGATCATCGGGAGCGTCTTCGCTCTCAAGATCCTCGAGAGCAACCTGCTGTGGATCGGCATCGTGGCGGGCGCGGCCCTGGGAATGAGCGGCGGCGTTGCCGTGTCTCAGTCCGGAACCAAAATCGCCAACGCTGATTGAGATCGAGCTGAGCCATGTATGACGTCCGCGCGCTGAACGAGCTGGTCGCCAAGGAAAGCGCCTTCGTCGAGAGGGTCACCACCGAGATCGGGCGGGTGATCGTTGGACAAACCTACATGATCGAACGGATCATGATCGGGCTGCTCACCGGCGGGCACGTGCTGCTCGAAGGCGTGCCCGGTCTGGCCAAGACGCTCACCGTCCGGACCCTGTGCGACGCCATCAGCGCCAAGTTCGCCCGCGTCCAGTTCACCCCGGATCTGCTCCCGGCGGACGTGATCGGCACGGTCATCTACAACCAGCAGAAGGGGGAGTTCACCTCCAAGCTGGGGCCGGTCTTCGCCAACCTGGTGCTCGCCGACGAGATCAACCGCGCGCCCGCCAAGGTGCAGAGCGCGCTGCTCGAGGCGATGCAGGAGCGGCAGGTCACCATCGGCGACCGCACGTATCCGCTGCCGTCGCCCTTCATCGTCATGGCGACGCAGAACCCCATCGAGCAAGAGGGGACGTATCCCCTGCCCGAGGCGCAGGTCGATCGCTTCATGCTCAAGGTCGTGGTGAGTTATCCGTCACGCATCGAGGAGCGACAGATTCTCGACACGATGGCGACGACCACGCCGAACCTGCTGGTGCAGCCGGTGGTG
>JAMFST010000348.1 GCA_026225435.1 Labilithrix luteola | reverse complement strand
CGCCACCGGCTCGGTGATGGGCGCGCCGTTCTACCAGGAGGTGGATCCCTTCGCCCGCTCGCGCGCGCTCGAGGACAAGCGGTACTCGCTGGATCACTTCCCGGCGAAGCTGCTCCGTATCGCCGGCACCCTGCACACCGAGACGGCGCGCACCCTGGCCGCGTCGCGGGTGAAGCTGATGGAGGCGTTCCTCGACCAGCTCGGCGCCGAGATCGCGCCTTGACGAAAAGAACGGCCGTACTATTCTAGCGGCATGTCGAAGGGGGAGGAGACGCACGCCGCGCTGCTCGACGCGGCGCTCGCGGTCGCCAGCAAGGACGGCCTCGCCGGCGTGACCGTGGGGACGCTCGCCGAGACGGTGGGCATGTCCAAGAGCGGGCTCTTCGCGCACTTCTCCTCGAAGGAGAACCTGCAGCTCGAGATCCTGGCGCACGCCGTCGAGCGGTTCCGGGAGGTGGTGGTCACCCCGGCGCTCCGGGCGCCGCGCGGGGAGCCGCGGGTGGTCGCCTTGTTCGAGCACTGGCTCGCCTGGAAGGATCTGCTGCCGGGCGGCTGCATCTTCGTCGCCGCGTCGAGCGAGGTGGACGACAAACCCGGCCCCACGCGCGACGCGGTGGTCACCTCGCAGCTCGACTGGATCGACGCGCTCGCCACCGCCGCGCGCATCGCGGTCAAGGAGGGGCACTTCCGCAAGAAGCTCGACGTCGAGCAGTTCGCACACGACCTGTACTGCATCGGCGTCGGCCACTTCCACGTCGACCGGCTCCTGCGTGATCCGATGGCGCGCACGCGCGCGATCCATGCGTTTCAACGTCTGCTGCGCGACGCCCGCGCGGCCTCCTGAGGAGATCCCCCGTGAACCAAGCTGCTCCCTCGCCGCACACGTACGCGAAATCTGTCGCCAAAAAAAGCACGAACGGTCGTGCCAAACTTCGGATGATGCGTACGCTCACTGCCGGGCTGCGCGCGGTGCAGTCGTGGTCCCCGTCGCTCGCGGCACAGCTCGGGATGGGGATGTTCTTCCGCACCACCCGCATGCGCTCCCGGGACGAGGACCGAACGGCGCTCGCTCGCGGCCGGCGCTCCTCGGTCCTGAGCCGCGGTCTTCGCCTGGTGACCTGGACCTTCGGCGACGAGGGGCCGATGGTGCTCCTCGTCCACGGCTGGAACGGGCGCGCCGAGCAGCTGGTGCACCTCGTCCCGCCGCTGCTCGCGCGCGGGTATCGCGTGGTCCTCTTCGATGCGCCGGGTCACGGGGAGAGCCCCGGCCACGTGGCGTCGCTGCCACTCTTCGCCGACGCCATCGACGACGTCCGCGCCGCGATCGCCACGCCGTCGGCGCCCGTGCAGGCGGTGATCGCCCATTCGATGGGCGGTGCGGCGCTGGTCTACGCGGTGAGCCGCATGCCGCACGAGCCGGCTCCCCGCCTGGTGCTCCTCTCCTCGCCGATAGACCTGCGCGACTTCGTCCGCGGCTTCTCGCGCGCGGTGGGCTTCGGCGAGGCGACCGAGATGGCGCTGGCGCGCCACGTGGAGCGGCGGCTGGCGATCTCCATCGACGATCTCTACGGCCCGAAGCTGGCCGCGGACCTGCACGTGCCGGCGCTGATCGTCCACGACGAGGACGACCGCGAGGTGCCGGTCCAGTGCGGTCGCCTCCTCGCCGGCGCGTGGCCGG
>JAMFST010000347.1 GCA_026225435.1 Labilithrix luteola | reverse complement strand
GGGGCGACTGCGTGGGCGGTGAGCGGCCGTGCCCGTACGTCTCGTGCAAGCACCACCTGTTCCTCGACGTCACCGACAAGGGAAGCATCAAGCTGAACTTCCCCGACATCGAGCCCGAGCAGCTCGAGGTGTCGTGCGCGCTCGACGTCGCCGACGAGGGGGGCTCCACGCTCGATGAGGTCAGCGCCGCCATGAACATCACGCGCGAGCGCGTGCGGCAGATCGAAGCGATGGCGCTCCCCATGGTCCGTGGCGCGCTCGACGACTTCCGCGACGAAGACGGCGGCGGACCGCGGCGCCACCACCACGAGGGAGGGCTGCGTGCTCCCGAGGCCACGGAGGCCGAAGACGAGACCGAGGACACGGACGACGAAGACCAGCTCGTGGGGCGCGTGTGGCGCACCTACGAGCGCAACACCCGCGAGCCTAGCTCGCGAGCGGAGGACGCGATGACGGACGAGCAAGAGAAGATTCTCGAGGCGATGCGCGAGCTGGCGCGTGACGGCGAAGCGGCGACGTTTCCCAAGCTCATCGAGCGCACGGGGATGAAGCGCGGCGCGATCAAGGCGGCGCTCGAGCCGCTGAGGGGCACCGAGGTCGACTGGCCCGAGCGCGGGCCGGCCGGCGTGTACTTCGTGGCCGAGGCGAAGCCACCGAAGCAAGCGCGCGACGAGGTGGTGGTCAGCCTGACTGCGGCGCGCCGGCGCCATGGCGCGCGCCTCGCCTCGCTCGAGCGCAAGGCGAAGGAGCTCGCCGACGAGGCGGCGACCCACGTCCAGAAGATCGCCCGCATCGACCAGGCGCTCGCCGCCTTCGACGCGGGCACGGACCTCGCCAACGCCACTGGCTGACAGGAGACCCATGACCACACCGAAAGACGAAGGGGCGCGCGGCTTCGCCGTCCTGGTTCAGCAGATCGACGACGGCATGCTCCACGCCGAGCTGTCGGAGGTCGTTCAGGAGATCTCCGGCGAGCTGTCGAAGCACGCCATCAACACCGGCGGCGTCGCGAAGGGGTCGATCACCCTGACGCTCAACCTCTCCGCCAAGGCCAACGGCACCGTCTCCGTCGAGGCCGACGTGAAGACGAAGCGACCGAAGGCGAAGCGTCCGGGCTCCGTCTTCTGGCTCACCGCCGGGGACAACCTGAGCCCCGAGAACCCGCGGCAAACCAAGCTCCCCCTGCGCGAGGTGCCGCGTGCGGAAGCTCGCGAGGTCACCGACACCGTCACCCCCGTCAAGAACGTCTGAGAGGCACCCATGAACCACGAAGAGCCCATCGTCGGCACTACGCTGACCGCTTCCGCCGACAACACCGCCGCCGTCGTGGCGGACATCGTCTCCAGCCACCTCGAGCCGCGGCTCATCGACCTGGGGGACGACACGAAGCTGATCGCCCACGCGCCGGGGATCAAGCTCACCGAGGTCACCCCGCTCACCGACAAGAACCGCACGGCGCCGAAGACGCGCACGGGCACCGCCAAGTTCACCGACCTCGCGAGCTTCATCGCCCACGTGGACCGCTTCAAGGACGCCGACTCGGCGCTCTGGGCGGACCGCTCCCGGCCCTCGCTCACGTCGGTGCTCGACTACCACCGCTCCGGGGCTGAGGGCTCGCCGCGCTTCGGCACCCACCGGGGCGTCTACCAGTTTCCGCTGTCCAAGGAGTGGCAGGCCTGGCGGGCGAAGAACGGGCAGAAGTTCACGCAAGCGGAGTTCGCCGAGTTCCTCGAGGAGCGCATCCTCGACGTCGCCGACCCGGCGAGCGCTGGCGCCGTCGCGCTCGACATCGCCTCGACGCTGGAGATGGTCTACGCGTCGCCGTCGAAGCTGATCGAGCTGTCCCGCGGGCTGTCGCTGCGGGTGGACCAGCGGGTGACGAACGCGAAGAACCTCGCCACCGGCGAGTCGCACTTCCAGTTCACCACCACGCACACGACCGACGAGGGCGCGCCGCTGCGCGTGCCGAGCGGCTTCCTGATCGCGATCCTG
>JAMFST010000346.1 GCA_026225435.1 Labilithrix luteola | reverse complement strand
GCCATGGGGGCGAGGACGGTCGCCGGGGCGATCACGTGGTGCACGCTGGCGTACGCCGGGACGCGCGCGCCGATCCGTCCGAGCTCGCTCCACAAGGCCGGATCGGTATCGGTGAAGGTCCGCTCGACCAGCCAGTCGCCCAGCTCCGCGCGGCGCGTCGCCGGCACCCGCTCGAACGAGGCGAGCGTGGCGCGCAGATCGCCGAGCGAGTCGGCCTCGATCTTCTTCGGCTTCTTCAGCCCGCGGTCGCTCGGCGCGAGGAACGGGTCGAAGGTGTCGCGCAGGCGCAGCTGGGTCGGCTCCTCGAGACCGGCGGCGATGCGGCGCGCGGCGACGAAGTAGGCCTGCCAGTTGCGCGGCCCGTCCTGGAAGGCGAGCCGCTCGAGCAGGGCAGGGGTGAGGCGGGCGATGCGGCCGGGATCGAGCGGATCGCCGAAGCCGGGGCGCAGGCAGAAGCCGGCCAGCATCCAGAAGGTGCGCTCGTGCGCCTCGGTCTTGCGGCGCTGGCTGGCGTGCGGGACGAGCAGATCGAAGAGCGCGCGGGCGGTCGCAGTGGTCCACTCGTTGCGCTCGCCATGGAGCTTCTCCAGGTCGCGGACCAGGTCCTTGATCTCGCGCGCCGACGCATCGGCCGGGGAGCGGAATGCGCGATCGAGGCGCGCGCGCGTCTCGTCGAGGTGCGCGAGCACGATGGCGTGCGGCGGCTGGCCGAGGGCGACCTGGGGCGGCGGCTCGGTCTGGCCGGTCTCGGTGGCGGCGCGCAGATCGAAGGCGAGGCGATAGCGCGCGGGGGGCGAGCCGGCGGTCTCAACGCAGGCAAGATCGAGCGTGCCGATGGCGCTCAGCTCCCCTTCGAGCGTCACCGCGGTCTCGCGCGCGGTGGTGCCGTCGCCCACGGCGAGCACCAATGGAGGCAAGCGGCGCAGGCGCTGGCGATCGAGGGGGACGGCGGTGCCGGGCGGATCGATGGCGGCGTCGGTGGCGGCGTAGAGCTCGAAGCGAACCGGGCGACCGACGGTGAGCGCGAAGACCCGATCGGTGGCGATGTGACGCACCCCTTCGCGCGCGCCGCGCGGGACGACGGAGACGGCGATGGGGCGGCCCGAGTCGTCCTGGCTGGCGACGTAGTAGCCGAAGGCGGTGCCGCTGCCGATGAGGGGCCCCTGTCCGGCGAGCGCCCGCGCGTAGGCGACGGCGCCGCGCGCGACGGCGAGATCCGGCTCCGGGTGCACCAGCCGCACCGGCGCCGTCGCGCTCCACGACGCGACCACCTCGACGAGCCGTTCGGCCAGTGCCTCGGCGCGGAACACGCCGCCGTTGAGGAGCAGCGAGGTGACCGGCTCCCCCTGGGCGTAGCGCTCGAGGAAGGCGGCCACATGGCGGGTGATCGCCGGATCGCGCTCGTAAGGCAGCCCGATGGTGACCAGCGCCGCGCGCGGTGGCGGGCGGCTGGCCGTGGCCGCCGTGCGATCGACGCGGGGAAAGAACGGCTCGACCAGCACCTCTTCGAGATCGGCGCGCGCGAGCACGGCGCGCTTGGTCCCGCCGACCAGCGCCGAGCCGCGACCGGCGAGCGCGACGACGGCGGTGGCGGCCGGATCGTCGGCCGCGAAGAGCGCCTCCTTGGCCTGCCGGCAGGCGAGCGCGAGCTGCTCCAGGCTGGCGGCATCGACCGGCGCGCCGAAGCGCGACTCGACCAGCGACGCCAGCGCGAGGTCCATGTTGTCGCCGCCGAGGAGCAGGTGACGGCCGACCGCGACGCGCTCGATCTCCGCGCCGGCGCCCGCGCTGACCGCCGGAACGCGCACCAGGCTCAGATCGGTCGTGCCGCCACCGATGTCTACCACCAGCACGAGCCCACCGTCGAGGGCCGCGCGACCGTCGCGACCGAGGTGGTCATAGAGCGCGGCCTGCGGCTCCTCGAGCAGGCGTACCGACAGACCCGCGCGCTCGGCGGCCAGCAAGGTGAGCTCGCGCGCCGCCTCGTCGAAGGACGCCGGCACGGTGAGCACCACCGTCTGCTCGTGCAGCGGCGCGTCCGGATGCGCCTCGTCCCAGCTCGAACGCACGCGACCGAGGAGGCGCGCGCTGGCGTCGACCGGCGAGAGGCGCGGCAGCTCCTCCTCGGTGCGCCCCCAGGGGAGCACGGCGGCGGTGCGATCGATGCGCGGATACGAGAGCCAGCTCTTGGCCGAGGTGATCGCCCGCCCCGGCACCTCCGCCCCGCGCGTCCGGGCGTACGCGCCGAGCACGTAGTCCCCTTCGGCGAGCGGATCGAGCCGCTTCTCGTCGTCGGTAGGAAGGTACAGAACGGACGCCAGCCGCGGCAGCGCCTCGACCTCGCCCGCGCTCACCCGCTGGCGGAGCGGAAAGATGTCCGCGACCGCGCCCGCCGCATCGACCGCGTCGGCCCGTGTCGCGGCGACGACCGTGGTGGTCGTGCCGAGGTCGATGCCGACGAAGTAGCGAGCGGTCACGGTCACGCGCCGGTCACGCGCTGGCAGACGGCTCGCGCACCGACAGCTCGACGTCCCAGTGCTCGCCCGGAACGCGCGGCTCGGTGGGGCGCGCCTCGAGGCGCAGGGTCCCGATCTCGGTCACCGCGGCGTGCAGGTGCACCGGCACCACGTCCCCTTCAGTGCGCCCCTCGGCCGGCAAGGTGACCTCGAGAGGCGACAGCTCCTCGAGCTCCCCCGGAGCCCAGCGCTCCAGCATCGCGCCGGCCGCGTCGTTGCGCCGCGTGCTCGAGCCGAAGAAGCGGAAGCTCACCTTCTCGCCGACGACCACCCCCAGCTCGGTCCTCGGCAGCTCGGCCTCCGAGCCCTCCTCCATCCCGAACGGCGCGAGGCACATGGCGGTGATCGGCGGCTCCATCCCGGGCACCGCCGGCGCCGCGTCCTCGATTCCCACGTAGTACGCCCGCGCCGTCCCACCGCGGATGCGCAGCCCGCGACCGCGACGGGCGAGGGCGAAGGCGGCCGCGCCACGCGCGACGGCGAGATCGAGATCCGCCTCGCCGAGCACCTTCACCGGCGGCGCGCCGACCTCGGCGAGCCACCCGTTGACCGCGCGCACCAGGCGCTCGCGCAGCACCGCCGACTTCATCACGCCGCCGTTGAAGAGCAGCGTGGTCGGGCAGAGCAGCGGGCGATCGGAGGCGATACCCAGCTTCGCGGTCGCTTCCTTCTGTCGCGCGAGGAACGCCGCCAGGTGCCGCGTGATGGCCGCGTCCTGCGCGAAGGGCAGACCGAGCTGGGTCAGCGCCGCACGCGCACGCACCGCGGGGCGCGCCGAGGCGGGGACCTCGGGGAAGAATCCCTCGGCGACCGTCGCGGTCACCTCGTCCTTGGTCAGCTCGGTGCGCAGGGTGCCGCCGATCAGCTTGGCACCGCGGCTGGCGAGGGCGATGGGATAGCTGGTCGCCGCGCCTCCTCCGAGCAGCTCCTCCTTCGCGCTGCGGCAGGCGAAGCCGAGCGCCGCCATCTGCCCGCGATCGAGCTGCTTGCCGTCGGTCTCGAGCTTCATCCGCGCGACGTGCGCCAGCGCGAGGTCCATGTTGTCCCCGCCGAGCAAGATGTGATCGCCGACGGCGACCCGCACCAGATCGAGCGAGCCATCCTTGTCGATCGCGGCGATGGCGGAGAAGTCGGTGGTGCCGCCGCCGACGTCGATCACGAGGATCACGTCGCCCGGCTTCACCTGCGCGCGCCAGCCGTCGCCGCTCGCCTCGATCCACGCGTACAGCGCGGCCTGCGGCTCCTCGAGGAGGGTCAGGCGATGCAGACCGGCTTCGGTCGCCGCCTGAACGGTG
>JAMFST010000345.1 GCA_026225435.1 Labilithrix luteola | reverse complement strand
GACCGCATCATGCAGGACCGCATGAAGGACATCGTGAAATCGGGTGGCGAGAACGTCTCGTCGCTGCGCGTGGAGGCGATCCTCCAGGGCCACCCGGCGGTCGCGCGCGCCGCGGTCATCGGCCTGCGCCACGAGCGATGGGGCGAAGCGGTGACGGCGATGGTCATCCTCGCGGAGGACGAGGCGAGCGATGCCGCGAAGGCGCCGACCGAGGAGGAGCTGATCGCCTTCGCGCGAACGCGCCTCGCCGGCTTCGAGCTGCCGAAGAAGATCGTCTTCGTGAAGGAGCTGCCGGTCACCGTCGGCGGCAAGGTGCTGAAGTACCGCCTGCGGGCGATGTACGAGCGGCTGTACGGGTGAGGGCACGCCGTGAACCGCGAAGGCTAGCGGGCCTGTAAACCTGCGGTCACGGCACGCGCTTCGGCCCGGCAAAGGCGTGCGGGGGCGAAGGAATGATCGTTGCTGGTGGCGGCACCATGCTTGGATCTGTCTTCCGCACTCTCCTGCTCGCAACGCTCGCCGCGGGCGCCTCGTTTGCCGGCTGCACCGGCCAGTGCGCCCACGACAACCTCGCTTGCGAGCCGTTCACCACCTTCGTGGCTCATCTGCAGACCACCCGCGAGGTGCTGCTGGCATCCACCGCCACCCTCTGCGTCGACGGCGCCTGCGCCCCGCTGGCGATCACCGCGCCGACCTCCGACTCCCCCTCCGCCTCGCTCGAGGGCGGCTTCGTCGACCTGGGGGGCGGCTGGGTCATGTACACATGGAGACCCTTGATTGGCGCGCTCGTCGACGGCGACGTCTTCCGCCTGACGGTCACCGGCCCTGGCGGGGCATCGCTGCTCGACGTCACGCGCACGGTGAGCATCCCACCTCCGCCCGAGGAGAACGGCTGCGACGACGGCTGCGGCGGCGACGCCAGCACCACGTACGACCTCTACGCGTCGTCCCTGTCCGGCCAGACCTGCCAGGGCGACGGGCTCGGTTCAACGGTCACCTTGACCGGTGATCTGGGCGGCCTCGCGCTGACCGCGAGCAACACGATGACCCTCTGCCAGCAGGAGCAGTGCGGCACGGTGACGCTGGCGCAGGACGAGGTCGACAACGGACAGGAGGTCGACGGCAACGTCGCGTACTCCCCTCTGCGTGGATTCGACGTGGAGCTGAACGTCACCGCCAGCGGCGCCATCGGCGGCACGTACAGCATCGAGCTGAGCGCAGAGCCCGAGCAGCTCGCCGACGGCGACGTCTATACGGTGAAGATCGACGACGGCGCGGTGTACACGCGGCAGGCGACGGCCACGTACACGAAGAATTATCCCGATGGGCAGAGCTGCGACGCGATGCCTGTGAAGACGGCGCACGTGAAGCTGTAACGCCCTCTCAGAGAAGCCCGAGGATCGACACCGCCGCCACGCCGAGATAGGGCACGCCGCCGAGGTTGTGCGACAGGCCGAGCGTGGGGTTCTTCAGCTGCCGCTTCCCCGCGCGCCCGAGCAGCTGGGTGTAATTTTCGTACGCCATGCGCAGCCCGCTCGCGGCGATGGGGTGGCCGAAGCACTTGAGCCCGCCATCGATCTGGCAAGGCAGCTTGCCGTCGCGGTCGAACACGCCGTCGAGGGTGTCCTTCACCGCGCCGCCGTCCTCGGAGATGAAGAGGTCTTCCATGGTCACCAGCTCGGTGATGGAGAAGCAGTCGTGCACCTCGGTGAGGCTCAGCTGCTCGCGCGGCTTGGTGATACCTGCCTCCTCGTAGGCGCGCGTGGCGGCTTTGCGTGTATTACGCACATAAGAACCGTCCCAGGAATTCGTCGTCGACTCGATGCCGGAGCTGATGGAGATCTGGATCGCCTTGATGGTGACGAGGTCCTTCTTGCCGAGGGCGCGGGCGATCTCCGGGGTGGTGACGATGGCGCATGCCGATCCGTCGGAGACGCCGCTGCAGTCGAAGAGGCCGAGCGGCTCGGCG
>JAMFST010000344.1 GCA_026225435.1 Labilithrix luteola | reverse complement strand
GGCCCCCCGAGCCCGTGAACGTTCGGGTGTGGATCGTCTTCATCGGTCCCACCATGGCACGTCTTGACGACCGGGAAGAACACGATAAACCGTCTCGTCAGTCTATTAATCGCGGAGCGGAGAAAATCACGAGCCATCCGCGAGCCACCGACCTCGTGCGCGCCAGATGGCTGGCGAGACTCAAGTCGGCCGCGGAGTGTCCGTAGTCCGTGCGGGAGGTCCCGTCGTCGTGAGCCACTTCCGCATTCGCAGCGATCGATTTCCCATCGTGGACATCGAGATCAAAGCCACCGCCACGACCGAGGACGTGGAGGACATCTTCCGGGGCTACGCGGCGGTCGTCCCCCGCGGGCAACGAGCGGCCCTGATCATCGACCTGCGCAACGTCACTTCGGTGGGAGTCTCCGCCGCGGATCGCAAGCGAGCCGCGGGGCTCTTCGATGCGCACGCGGCGTCGATGGTCAGCATCACCGCGTGCGAGGCGCGCATCGTCAGCCACGCGCTCACCCGGGGCGTGCTCACCGCCATCGACTGGCTCACGGGCACGAAGTGGCCTTGCGCCACCTTCACCTCACCGGCCGACGCCGACGCGTGGGTCGCCCGCCAGATGGCCGGCAAGACGCGCGACGTCTCCTCGCCCGCCTCGGTTTGAACGAGGCAGCCCCCGCGCAAACCAACGGCTAGAGCGGAACCTCAGAAGCGGTGCACGTAGACCCCGTCCTGGCCGGGATCGCTCGCCGCGGTGACGGTGTAGATCACCCGCGAGCGGTCCGGGGTCAGGTAGTAGATCGGATCGGCGGCCAGCCGGAGCGTGGTCGGCTCGAGGGGCGCGGACGAACGGCCCTCCACGATCTTGAGGTCGGCGACACCCCCGGGGCCGCCCGCCGTCGGATCGAAGTTGTCGTTGTAGACGATCGTGCTGCCGTGCAGCGCGTTGCAGGACACTCCGGCGGCGCTCACGGTCACGGCTTTTCTCTCGGCGATGTTCCACAGGTTCAGCTGGCCGATGCCCGTGTTGGTATCGACGTTGGTCACGTAGATGACGAAGCGCGAATCGGTGGTGAAAGGATCGGCCGGGATGGTCGCAGTGTCGGTCGCGTCGATGGCGACCGGGGACGCGCCGGGACCGTTTTCGACGATGTTGAGGCTGTAGAGGAATCCGAAGGACGGGTTCTCGGTCGCGAAGTAGAGAATGTGGCTGCCGTCCGGCGTCGGGCCGAGGGCGCCATTCTCCCAGGGGAAGTACACCCCGCCAAATCCGGATTTCGCGAGCTGCCGGGTCGTGCCGTCGAAGAGATCTTCGGAGAAGAGCGCGCTGGGCGGCGCCGTTTCCGACGGAGCCGGCGGATCACCGTAGACGACGCCGCGACCCGAGCCGAGCAGGGCAAAGGTGCTGGTGCCGGTCTTCGGGCCTACGTGCCGCGCGGCCGTCGCAGGACCCGCGACGGGGATGACCTCGAGCTGACCCGCCTCGGTGAGGGCCGCGATGCGCTTCCCCTCGGTGTCGGAGCTCCAGTTCTGGAGCGCCAGGTTGGCGTCCGACTGGGCGCCAACGAGCAGGTCGCGCCGGGTCCACCTGGCCGTGTCCCACGAGGAGATCGTGACGGGGCCCGCGCTGCCTTCCTGGTGCGACGTCACGAAGTAGGCGTCGTTGACGAAACCGGGCGCGCTCGGGTTGGGCTGCCCGCTGGGCTGGAAGCTGACGGACGCGCGAAAGCTGGGATTGCCGTACAGGGCGGTGCCGGTCAGGAGCGTGGTCGGTTTGCGGTCGGGCCCCGCGGCCACCAGGTCGCCGAAGCCCGCCGCGGCATCGACGTTCGTCGAGAACACCACGTTC
The DNA here is from genome assembly GCA_026225435.1 of Labilithrix luteola. Taxonomy (GTDB): domain Bacteria; phylum Myxococcota_A; class Polyangia; order Polyangiales; family Polyangiaceae; genus JAMFST01. The sequence continues at coordinate 4,963 of JAMFST010000344.1, read as the reverse complement.
CGGGAGTCGGCCGACGCGGCGGAGAAGAAGGGCGCGGAGGCGCTCGACGCGAGCCAGGCGCCGGACGCCTCGCTCCAGATGGTGAGCTGTCCCACGAAGCCGGGGGTGAAGTTGTTCCAGATGAACACCGTGCTCTCGTCGACGACGACGTACGCGGCGCCGAGATTCGCCAGGATGGTGAGCGGAGCGCCGCCGTCGAGGGGCAGTGCCTTCAGGTTCGTGCTCGTTCCCCCGTCCGCGCCCGTCGTCGTCTCGACGTAGATCACGTGGCGATCGTCGGCGGTCGGATTGACGATCTGCAGGCTGGTGGTCGCATCGGGCGTCAACAGATGCTCCGCGGTGCCGGGGAGCTTCAAGCTTGCGGGCGACGAGACCGCGAGCGCGGCGCCGGTGGTCCCGGTCGATTCGGGGCTGGGCTGCCCGCTGCTGCAGGCCGTCGCCATGATGGACGCCAGGGCGGCCGCGGAAAGTGAGTGAAAGATCGAAGATCTTCGCATGATGAAACGTCCTCGGAGTGCAGATCGTGGGTCACGGGCAGCCCGCGCGGCTGCTCTGTGTACGAGGGCACCGCGACTCCGGGAATGTTGCGTGGCTCGCCTAGTTTTTTTCGCGACCGCGCTCACGGACAGCGCAGCGCGGCCATGCGCGACCGCGCGAGCTCGGCGCTGACCGACCTCGGACGCGCCTTCCCCCAGCGCTCGAGGACGCGTGCGTACGCTTCGCAGGCCTGCGGGGTCTCGCTCAGGGCCTCGTGAGCTTCTCCCAGCTCGAGCTGCGCCTGCACGTAGGCCACCGGCTCGCCGAGCCCCATGCAGGAGCGCGACACCATGCGCAGCGACTCGAGCGCCTCCTGCGGCCGCGCACCGAGGAGCAGCGTTCGACCGATCCCCTCGCGGTGCAGGATGTAGATGGGGTCGTCGTTCCAGTGCAGCCCCTTGGGGTTCGGCAGCGGCAGGTTCTCCGGCAGCAGAGCGAGCGCCTCCTTCGCCTCGTCCCGTGTGCGGGCGACGCGCGCGTAGAAGTCGACCCAGGCGAGGTTCGCCTCGATCGGAAGGTTCTTGTCCCGCTCTTCGTTCGCCCACGTGCGCTGCTCCGCGGCGAATTGCGCTTCGGAGATCCGTCCGGCGCGATGGAGCGTCGCCAGCGCGATGGGACGCGCGCGCCCCCAGAAGCCGTGCGGCCAGCCTTCGAACCGATGCAGGTAGTCCTGGGCGACGTTCAGCGCCCGCTCGGTCTGGCCGGTCTCCTCGAAGACGAGGATGCGCTCGAAGGCCACCTCGTGGGCCATGCCGGCGTAGTCGACGTCGGGCAAGGCGTCGATCTCGCTCAGTCGTTCCTGGGCGGTGGCGAAGTCGCCGTCGAACGACGCCAGCTCGGCCTCGTCACGCAGCCGCGGCAGCGCGCCACTCTCGCGCCCGACGAGCGACTCGAGCGTGCGCAGCGCCTCCCGGACGGACTCCGGTGGAGCGCCCGCGCCCGCCATGGCCATCGCCAGCAGCGCGTAGGCCCGGTAGCCCTCCGGATCCGCGTTGATCATCGCGAGGGCGCGCGCCTTCATCGCGTCGCACTCGCCCGCGAGCCCGTGGACGACGGCGTCGAGGCGCATGCACGAGGCGGCCGCCGGGGCGAGCTCGAGGCAACGAGCGAGCGCCACGCCCGCGTGGGCCCGGTCGGCCTGCCACACCGCGATCTCGGCCTCGACCAGGTGCGCGAGGGCAAAGGTCGGATCGAGCTCCAGCGCGGGCCGTGCCACCTCGGTACCGAGGGCGGGCAGTGCGAGCCTCGCCTGCGTCCCCGCGGCCAGAAGGGCGAGCTCTGCGTCGTAGGGAAAGCGGCGCGAGGCCGCGGCGAGCCGGGTCGCGTACTCGCGGTACGACTCCTGCGAGAGCTGTACGAAGCGGTCCATGGCCTCCAGCAGGCTTTGGTCGGACTCCGTCAGGTGCGTGCGCAGCTGGTTGGCGCGCTCGACGTGCTGACGACGCTCCTGCATGGGGATGTCGCCGTAGACGGCCAGGCGAAGGTGAGCGGGCGCCAGATCGGGATCGAGCTCCAGGGTCCGGCGCAGGAGGCGCTGGCCCGCGTCGGTCGACGCGTCGTGGTACGCGACGAGGGCGGCGCGGTAGGTCTCGGCCGCATCGGCGTGAACGGTGGGAACGGGCGGCCCGTCGACCATCGTCTGCGGGGTCGCGCGGACGACGGGCGGCGGGACCGACGGCGGCGACGGCGCTCGCCTCACCGCCAGCAGCACGGCGAGCCCCAGCGCGATCGCGGCGAAGCCCCCGAGAAGCCACCGCATCGGCGCGCGTGCCACACGTAGCGTCGGCGCGGGCTCGTCGTGGAGCGACGCGAGCAGCTGCATCACGGAAGGAAAGCGCGCGGACGGCTCGGCGCTCATCGCCCGGACCAGGGCAGCCGCGCCCCTGGCGGGATTCGGGGGCTCGGACCCGCCGCGCGAAGCGGACAGCGCTTCATGGAGGGCAAGCGCAAAACTGAACTGGTCGCTCAGGGCCGTGGGACGCTTGCCGATCCAGAGCTCCGGGGCCATGTAGCGAGGCGTGCCGGCCAGTGCTCGTCCAGGCTCGAGGGAACCCTCGAGCGACGCTCCGTCCTCGCTGGCCGGATCCGCCTCCTTGGCGGCGGCGCGCGAGAGCCCGAAGTCGACGACCTTGACCTCACCGGTCCGGCCGACGAGCACGTTGGCCGGCTTGAAGTCGCCGTGAACGAGCCCCGCCTCGTGCGCAGCCTGCAGCCCGCGACCGGCACCCGCGAACACGTCGAAGATCTCCGCGCGACGGCGCTCCCCGTCCGAGAGCCACCGGGCGAGGTTGTCGCCCTCGACGATCTCCATGGCGATGAAGACGCGCTGACCATCGGTCCCCGCGTCGAAGACGCCGATGACGTTCGGGTGAGAGACGCGCGCCATGTGTCGCGCCTCGCGCAGGACCTGGGCGCGCGCTCGCTCGGTTTCCGCCGACCGTGCGACGACCTTGAGGGCGACGTCGCGTTGCAGCTGCGGATCGTGCGCACGGAGCACGACGCCCATCGCGCCCGCGCCCAGCCAGCCCGTGATGACGTACCGGCCGATGGACTCGCCGATCTCCACCGGTGGGGGCGGATCCGCTCCGCTGGAAACAGAACCCTCATGCTCGGCCTTTGCCAGGAGCATGCGGCAGCTGGGGCACGAGAGCACGTGCAGGCGCGTCGTCTCCGCCTCGATTGGGTCGAGTTTTCCCTCCACGAGCTCGAGCAGGCGATTGAAGTCGGCGCAGCTCACCGGCCCCAGGCTTACTCCCATCCGCGCATGGTGCGAACCCGCTGTTGAACGCGAGCTGCACGGGTGACAGAGTGGCGGCTCGTTCGCATGGCCACGCAGGAGGGGGATCCGTCGGACCCGGTCGCGGGGGCCTTGGCCGAGGCCCACCAGCACGGAGCCGAGGCGTGGCCGACGGCCCAGATCTCGCTCGACGACTTCCGGTCCGCGGTGCTCGCGCGCGCGCGGGTGCCCGTCACGCTCGCCGCGCTCGCCGCGATGAAGCTCGACGAGCTCTATCTGGCAGCCGCGTGCGCGCTCGGTGACACGGGTGCCATCCTCGCGTTCGAGCACGAATTCTTCGGCGAGGTCGAACGACTCTTCCCCGCGAGGTCGTACGGCGAGGCTCTCCTCGACGACGCTCGCCAGAACCTGCGCGAGCGGCTGTTCGTGACGACCGCGGACAGGCCCGCGGGCATCGGGAACTACGGAGGCCGCGGGAGCCTGCGGCGCTGGTTCCGGCTGGCCCTCACCCACCATACGCTCAACCTGAAGCGGTCCGAGGCGCGCGCGCCGACACCGATGGACGTCTCGTCCGATCAGACGCTGCTGGCGCGCGCAGACCCCGAGCTCCTGTATCTCCGCGAGCGGTATTCGTCCGAGTTTCGAGCAGCAGCCGAGGAAGCCGTCGGGCGTCTGGCCGCAGCAGACCGTCTGGTTCTGCAGCACCACTACCTCGAGCGCCTGGGCATCGACGCGATCGCGGCGATCCACGGCATCCACCGCGTGACGGCGGCGCGCCGGGTGAACGCCGCCCGCGAGGAGCTCGTGCGCCTCGTGAGGCAGGCGCTCACGGAGCGGCTGCAGGTGGACGACGCCGAGCTGCGCAGCATTCTGCGGCTCTTGCCCACGCAGTTCTCGATGTCCTTCCGACGTGTCCTGGGCGGGGTAGCGACCTAGGCGCGTGAACGGCCCACCGGCGACGACGCTCGACCCGGGGACGATCAGCGCAAAGCGCCCTGCGCAATCTGCGCAATCGACGTGCTCTCCTGGCGCGAAGATCGAGAAATCTGGGGATGCGAGCGAGGCACGGTCGTTGCGAAGGGAGCTCGTATGAACCTGCCCCTTCGCCAAGCTGCACTTCTCCTCAGTGGCGCCGCGCTCGCGCAGGTCGCCTGCTCCTCCGCGGACACCGGCGCCAGCTCGGAGGACCCCGAGTCGCTGAGCTCTGCGCTGACCGCGACCTCCGCACCGATCGTCTCTGCGCTCGAGAGCAAGTGCCTCGATGACAGCAGCGACGGCACCGCCAACGACAACAAGATCCAGCTCTACTCCTGCAACAAGACCGGGGCGCAGAACTGGGCCTACAGCGGCGGTACCTTCGTCGGGCCCGGTGGCAAGTGTCTCGATATCCAAGATGACAACCAGGTCGCCGGGACCGTCGTGGACCTCTATCAGTGCAACGGGACCAACGCCCAGAAGTGGACCATCTCGGGGAAGGCCATCAAGAGCACCTCGGGTCTCTGTCTCGACGTCAGGGACGGCAGCGACGCCAACGGTACGCAGATCCAGATCTACGGCTGCAACGGTAACCCGAGCCAGCAGTGGACCGTCACCGGCGCCACCAGCACGGCGGCTTCCTGCACCTTCGACGGCAAGACGATCGCGAGCGGCAGCGACGTCTCTCCGAATCCCTACGTGAGCGCCACCGTC
>JAMFST010000343.1 GCA_026225435.1 Labilithrix luteola | reverse complement strand
CGACGCCCACGCCCAGCGCCCGCAGCCAGATGGCGGTGAGCCCCTGGGCGATCTCCTCTTCCTTCATCAGCTGGCGACCGCCGAAGGCGAAGCTCTCGTAGCAGAAGGAGTGGACCATCCCGCTGAGCGCCGTCGCGGTGAAGCGCGCGGACAGCTCGCGCGAGGCGACGCCGTCCTCCTGCAGCCGGCGGATCAGCCGCTCGGCTCGGTCGATCCAGCGCAGCCGCGCCCGCTGCCGCAGCTCGTGGAGCGCCGGATCCTCGAAGGTGCGGTGCTGCAAGGCGGCGAGGATGCGCGCGTTCTTCCGGTACTTGCGTACATACGCGAGGTTCCCCGCGGCGATGCGGGCGAGCGGATCGGTGACGTCGCGCGCCACCGGATCGGTCAGCTCCTGGTCGACCAGGTCCACCACGGCGAGGAAGATGGCCGGCTTGTCGGCGAAGTACGTGTAGAAGGAGCCCACCGCGGTGCCGGCGCTGGCGGCGATCTCGGTGATGCGTGCGTTGACGAAGCCGTCGCGCTCGAAGAGCTGCCGCGCCGCCTCGACCAGCCGCGTGCGGGTGCGCTCACCCCGGGGAGACAGTGGCGGTGACGGGCGCGCCGCCGGCTTGATCTTCGTCGCGGCCATGAGCAGCCGTCACCGTGCGACAGCATGAAGTTGAAATCAACTTCAAATCCGCGAGCCTACCGCTCTCAGCGCTTGAAGAGGCGCCCGATGATGTCCACCGCGCGCTCGATGTCCGCGCCGTAGTCGGCCCGCGTCGGATGCTCGCCGAGCAGCGCGCGCTCCTTCTGGTGCCCCAGCGCGAAGTAGAGGAACTGGTGGCTGAGCTCCTCGGGAGCCGAGGTCTCGAGGCGCCCGGCCGCGACCGCCGCCTGCAGGTACGCCGTCAACTGGTCGGCGCAGGGGCTGACCGCCGCGAGGAACGTCTGGCAGAGCACGGGGAAGCGCGCCGACTCGGTGAGCACCATGCGGTACAGCCCGAGCTCCATCGGCGACAGCCACAGCTCGGCGACCTGCCAGGCGAAGGCGCGCAGCACCTCGGGGGGCGAGACCGCAGGCGTGGCCACCACCGACTCCACCATCGCGACCGTCGGCGCGAGCAGCCGCGTGCCGATCTCCTGGAGCAGCTCGGTCTTGTTGGCGAAGCGCGCGTAGATGGTCTTGTTGGAGACGCCCGCCTCGCGCGCGATGGTGGCGATGGTCGTGCCCGAGTAGCCGTCGCGCACGAAGACCTGCGCGGCGACCTCGAGCAGCGCTTCCAGGCGCCGCGGGGCCTCCTCGATCGTCGGTCGCCCGAGCTTGGTCTTCGGTGCTCTGCGCTTGGCGACGGGACGGGCGCTGGCCATGGCGATGCCTGGCCGCGGATTGTCACCCGCGGTGGCGAGAGGCGTCGAAAGAATCGTACGAACAAAAGGGAACATGAGCGTTCCTTTTTGTCCAGCCGGCATCCAAGCTGGGGCCATGGCTCGACCCATCCGCCTCCTCACCACCGCGTGCTCGCTCCTCGTCGCCGGCAGCGGCTGCCGCCCGGCGCCCCCTCCTCCCGCGCCTCCGCAGGCGGTGGTCACGGCGGCGGTGGAGCACGGCGGACGCAGCGCGGGCACGCGCTACTCGGCGCACATCGAGCCGGCGAGCCGGGTGGAGCTCGCCTTCAAGGTGGGCGGCTACGTCGAGAGCGTGACCACCATGGCTGGCGTGAACGGCGCGCGCCGGCTGCTCCAGGAAGGGGACCAGGTCACACGCGGGGAGCTGCTCGCCAGCCTCCGGCGCACCGACTACGAGCAGCAGCTGGCGATGGCCCGCGCCGCCGAGGGGCAAGCCGCCGCCGCCAGCGCGCAGGCCAAGCTGGACCTGTCGCGCAGCGAGCCGCTGGCCGCGACCGGCAGCATCTCGTCGGCCGCCGTGGACGCCGATCGCAATCGCCTCGCCAGCGCCACGGCGTCGCTCGCGGGGGCGCACGCCCGGGTGAGCGAGGCGCAGCTGGCGCTGGCGGATTCCGCGCTGCGTGCGCCGGCGGCGGGCACGGTGCTCCGCCGCGCCATCGAGGTGGGCACGCTCGCCGCGCCGGGGACCGTGGCCTTCACGTTGGCCGACCTGTCCTCGGTGAAGGTGGTCTTCGCGGTGCCGGACACGGTGCTCCCGCTGCTCCACCTGGGCGCGCCGCAGACGGTGACCGCCGAGGCGTATCCGGGCGAGCCGTTGCGCGGCGCCATCACCCGTATCTCTCCCTCGGCCGACGCCAAGAGCCGCGTCTTCGAGGCCGAGGTCATGCTGGCCAACGGCGACGGGCGGCTCAAGGACGGCATGGTGGCCGCGCTCGTCCTCGGAGAAGGGGACGCGCGCGCGCGGGAGGCGCCCACTCCGCTCGTCCCGCTCAGCGCCGTCGTGCGCAACGGTGGCGGCGGGCGCGACGGCGGCTTCGGCGTGTTCGTCGTCGAGTCGGATCACGAGCGCAAGGTGGCGCGCGCGCGCAAGGTGACGCTGGGCGAGTACCTCGGGCGCGTCATCGCCGTCGAGGACGGGTTGAAGGACGGCGACCAGGTCGTCGTGCAAGGCGCAGGGCTCCTCTCCGACGGCGAAGCGGTCGAGGTGTTGCCGCAATGAGCTCGACGCCGCGCCGGGAGAGCCACGAGGAGCGCGAGCTCGCCCGCGACCGCGAGCTGGTCGCCACCGAGCACAACACCGCTCGCTACTTCAGCGAGCGACGCCACGTCGCCTGGGTGGCGCTGGTCTTCATCCTCGTCTGGGGCGTCGTCGCCTACCTGCGCATGCCCAAGGCCAAGGATCCGACGGTGGAGGTACGCCTGGCCGTCGCCAGCTGCTCCTGGCCGGGCGCGTCGGCCGACAAGGTGGAGGACCTGGTCACCCGCAAGATCGAGAAGAAGCTGGCCGAGAACGCCAACCTCGAGAAGATCGAGTCGATCAGCCGCACCGGCATGGCCATCGTGTACATCACGCTCAAGGAGTCGGTGAACGACCGCTCCAAGGAGTGGAACGACATCGGCGCGCGCCTCGACAGCGTGCACGATCTGCCGCAGGGGGCATCGCCCATCCAGTTTCAGAAGGACTTCGGCGACACGACGACGCTCATGCTCACCGTCGCCAGCCCGAAGGTGTCCGCCGCCGAGATCGCCCTGCGCGCAACGTCGGTGCGCACCGCTCTCGACCAGGTGCGCACGCGCGCCCTGGTGCCCGGTCCGCGCGCCACGCTGATCATCGGCTTCCCGCCGGAGATCGACGCCTCGGCGATGGAGCGCCTCGGCCTCGCTGCCGAGACCTCCTTCGATGCCGCCCCCGGTGTGCGCGACGCGCGCCTGGTGCAGGGACCGGGCTTCCTCGGCCTCGACCTGCAGACCAGCGCCACCGACGCCGAGCTGTGCGCGCACCTCGAGGCGTTCGGCGCCGAGCACACCCGCATGTCCGAGCTGCACCCCGACGTGTGGCGCGCGACGGTGGTGCATGACCCCACGGAGACGGAGGCGAAGCTCACCCAGGTCGCCGGCAGCCGCTACAGCTACCGCGAGCTCGAGGGCTTCACAGACACGATCCAGCGCCAGCTCCGCGCCCTCCCCATCGTCGCCAAGGTGTCGCGCTCCGGGGTCATCCCCGAGCAGGTGCACCTCGAGTACTCGCAGCAGAAGCTGGCGTCGTACGGTCTCGACACCAACACGCTCGCCACCATCCTCGGCGCACGTAACATCGTTACCAGCGGCGGCAGCCTGGAGGTGGGCGGCAAGAAGGTCTCGCTCGATCCGTCCGGTGAGCTCGCCAGCGCCGACCAGATCGGCGGGATCGCCATCACCAGCAGCGCCAGCGGCGCGCCGGTGTACCTGCGCGATGTCGTCGAGGTGAGCCGCGACTACGAGTCGCCGCCGAGCTTCTTCAACTTCCTCGACGTGCCCCGGCCGGACGGCAGCCTCGAGGAGCTGCGCGCCATCACCGTCGCCATCAACATGCGCGCCGGGGCCCAGGTGGGGGACTTCGCCCGCGAGGTCGACGCGCGCCTCGCCACCACCCAGCGCACGCTCCCCGAGGATCTGGTGATCCGCCGCACCTCCGACCAGCCACAGCAGGTCGAGGACAACGTGCACCTCTTCATGTCCTCGCTCTACGAGGCGATCGCGCTGGTCGTGCTGGTGGCGCTGATCGGCTTCTGGGAGTGGCGCACCGCGCTCCTGCTCGCGCTGTGCATCCCCATCACCCTGGCCATGACCTTCGGGCTCATGCACCTCTGCGGGATCGACATCCAGCAGATCTCCATCGCCTCGCTCATCATCGCGCTCGGTCTGCTCATCGACGATCCGGTCGTCGCCAGCGACGCCATCAAGCACTCGCTCGCCTCGGGGTGGAAGCCGACGGTCGCCGCCTG